>JBEAZU010000171.1:0-3060 GCA_041169945.1 Bacteroidota bacterium | reverse complement strand
ATGGCTTTTAAAATTTCCTTCATGAACGACGAAGAAATATTGCAGCGTATCAGAAAAGGGGATGAGCGTGCCGTTGATTTCTTGTATAAAAAACACTATCGAATGATGGTAAACATGATCTCAAAAAACAGTGGCACAGAAGAGGAGGCTAAAGACATTTACCAAGAAGCTTTAATTGTTTTTTGGAGAAAAGCCGTTACTGGCGAACTCGTTCTCACTTCTAAAATTAGTACCTATTTGTACAGCATTTGCCAAAACCTCTGGCGAAAAGAACTGGATAGAAAATTGCGGTTGTCTTACGAAGAAAAAGACGCCGTTTTACACCTAGACCATGATCGTCAAGAGAAAATTGCCATTGTGCACCGTTGCATTGATGAGCTTGGGGAAACCTGTAGAAAGGTACTGACTTATTTCTACTTTGACGAAATGTCAATGGATGATATCGCACAACGAATGGGTTTCGCAAACGCTGATACAGCGAAAACAAAGAAGTATAAATGTAAAGTTGAACTTGATAAAAAAGTTAAATCCCTATTTTCAAGTGTAGACTTTTTTGATTAACAAACAAATGGCAGAGAATATTAACCATATCGACACTATTGAGGCTTACCTGAATGGTAAACTAGATGGCAATGAGCTCGATAAGTTTGAACAGCTTTTACAGGCAGATTCAAACTTAAAAAACGAGGTCGAATTTCAACAAACCATTAAAGATGGCTTGTTTGAAGTAAGGCGCCTTGAGCTAAAACAAAGATTAAATGCAATCAAAATTGAACCTGCTTTTGAGTGGACGATAGGTAAAATTGCCGCAGGGGTAGCCATGGTAGGCTTATTGGGTTTAGGGATCAATTATTTGATGAGCCCTACACTAATAAGTGTTAAAAAGGTTGTTCCAATGACTGCAAAGATTGACGTGACGGATACCGCTTCTCCACAGCCTTCAAACATTGCGGAGCCGGAAGTGGGCATGCCTAAAAAACTTGAAAAAGTAGCGCGTAAGAAATCCAATCAGGATAAATTGCCTTTGCCTATCCATGAAGAGCTTAACCATGGTTTTGACGTAGAAACACCAAGCATTCCAATGGAACACAACCATCACCATGTCGAAAAACATGCCGATGGTACTACCCCAAATGGTAAAATTGAGCAAATCGGTGCGGTGAATATTGCGGCCTTGAGTGTTGATATAGAAAAAAGCAAAGACAAATTTCATTATAAATACTATGCTGATAAATTGGTGTTGGTTGGCGATTTTTCAAAAGGCCCGTATGAGTTGATTGAATTAAATAAAAATCAAGCTAAAAATTTATACTTATATTATGATGGTGATTTTTATGAATTACATTATGGTACTGAAAATATGGACCATTTAATGAAAATTACCCAAAGCAAACTGCAAAAAGAATTGCGATTTAAGATTAAAAAGTAAAATAGACATTACATTCTGGGTTTGGATTACAAATTTATTGTTAGATTTGTAATCCAAACTTTTTTTATTGGTGAGTATAGAAAGAAAATATAAAAGGAAAAAATTAGGGTCTTACCCTTATTTCTCGGTGGTGTTTAGCATTACGCTTGCACTATTCGTCATTGGCTTGTTTAGCCTGTTGTTGATAAATGCTAACAGACTTTCGAGTATTGTGAAAGAGAATATTCAATTGCACATTTATTTGCAAAAAGACATTACCCCCACTCAAAAGGATAGTTTGCAACAAGTGTTAAGCCATGCGGTATACACCGCCCAAAAAGAAGGGCTAGCTCAAATCACCTTTGTTTCAAAAGAAGAAGCCGCCAAAAAATTTATCAAAGAAACTGGGGAAGATTTCCATGAATTTTTAGGTGAAAATCCGCTTCGTGATGCCTTTACCTTAAATGTCGCTTCTGATTTTGCAAGTAACGCCAAACTTAAATTGTTGCAAACCCAATTGCAAAGCATTAAATTGGTGTATGAGGTTGATTATAAAGAGAATATGGTGGATGATATCAATAAAAACATCAGTTTAATTTCCTTGATTTTGATTTCATTTACCATTATACTATTACTTGCCGTTGTTTTTTTAATCAATAATACCATTAAATTAGCCTTGTTTTCGCAACGATTTCTAATCAGAAGTATGCAATTGGTTGGGGCTACTGGCTTTTTTATTCAAAAACCGTTTATTTTCCGTGCCTGTCTGCATGGCTTTTTGGGCGGTATATTGGCGGTAATATTATTGGCTTCTACCTTACAATATGCGCACAGTGCTTTGCCTGAGTTGGTGGTACTGCATGATGCTAGTCCAGTTTTTGCGCTGTTTGGGGCAATGATAAGCTTGGGTATATTGATTTGTTTGGTCAGTACCGTTTTCTCGATGAGAAAATACCTGAGAATGCAATTAGATGATTTATATTAATTAGAATTTTAACATACCAATACCATGGCTGAAGAGAAAAAAAATAATTTATTGTTTGGGAAAGAAAATTACCTGCTGATGTTGGCCGGTATTGCTTTATTAATGATAGGATTTCTGATCATGATGTCTGATAAAGAGCAATATGGTTTTGGATTTATGGGTATTACCTTGGGACCGATTGTGTTAATGTCGGGTTTCATTGTAGAATTCTTTGCTATTTTCCGTAAATCGAAGTAGTGAATGACGATATTTGAAGCAATACTATTGGCCATTGTAGAAGGGATTACTGAATTCTTACCCATTTCTTCTACCGGACACATGATTATTACCTCCGCCATGATGGGGATTAAAAATGATGCCTTTACAAAAGTGTTTGAAGTGTCTATTCAGTTCGGGGCAATCTTGTCTGTGGTAGTCATTTATTTTAAACATTTCTTTAAAGACTTAAATTTTTACCTGAAGTTGTTTTGTGCATTTCTACCCACCGCCGTACTTGGTTTGTTACTAGGTGATGTGGTGGACGCTTTATTAGAAAATGTAGTGGTCGTGGCTTTTACTTTGTTGATTGGCGGAATATTGTTGCTTTTTGTTGACCGTTGGTTTGCTAAAAATGAATCAGAAGGGACAGAAGAGGTGACGTATAAATCTGCTTTTTTAATCGGCTTTT
>JBEAZU010000170.1:0-4503 GCA_041169945.1 Bacteroidota bacterium | reverse complement strand
TTTAAATTTTCTCCTCATGGTCTGATTTTCTTAGTACTGATGTTAACTCGTTCAATTTTTCAACTTTATCATTAAAGTCGCCTTTCATTTTTTGTCGAATAGCGCTCAAATTGTCTAATATACTTTGTATACTTTCAGGAAGTATTTCTTCGAAGGTTTCTCTTAATCTTTTGGCAAAGGTAGGTGATTTACCATTGGTAGAAATGGCCAATTTCAAATCGCCTTTTTTAACAATTGATCCCAAATAAAAATCACAATCGTCGGGGGTGTCGGCTACGTTCACTAAAATTCTCCGCATTTTGGCGGCTTTTTTTACTGCACTATTTAATGTTTTAATGTTAGTCGCGGCAATCACTAAATCCATATGATGGAGGTCGCTCTCGTTAAAAGGTTTTTGTACCAGGGTGAGTTGGAAGCCGGTTGCCGTCAGGGCTATAATTTCATGGCTTATTTCAGGTGCTACCAAGGTCACGTTGGCATTGGGGCTGCTTTTGTAAATCGCCAGTATTTTTTCTGTTCCAACCAATCCACCACCTACGACTAAAATACGTAGTTTATCCATTCTTAAAAAGATAGGGAAAAGTAAGTTGCCGGTAGTTTGTGTTTCGTTGATCATGTAATGACTTATTCAATGTAGAAGATCCAATAACTATTTTCTGTTGTCGTCGCCGGCTAAAATACCCAAATAGCTTTCAAATCTAGAAATATGAATTTTACCCTCGTTGATGGCATTTTGTACCGCACAATTGGGTTCGTGTACATGGGTACAATTATGGTATTTGCATTGGTTGAGCAAAGCACGCATTTCAGGAAAGAAATGACTTAACTCTTGGTTTTCGACTTCACTAATGCCTAATTCTTTGATTCCGGGGGTGTCAATGATAAATGTACCTGGTCTCATTTCAAACATTTCTGCAAAAGTGGTGGTATGTTTTCCTTTGTTGGCAAAGGAAGAAATAATGCCTGTTTTTAGGTCTAAGTTGGGGGCAATACAATTGATCAAGGTTGATTTGCCCACGCCTGAATGGCCCGCAATGAGTGTTTTTTTGCCTTCAAACAATTGCCCAAAGGCAGCGATACCTTCACCAGTTACCACTGAAGTGGCAATGCAAGGGTAACCTATTGGTTCATAGATGTCAAAGAGTTCCGCTTTTTTCTCAAGATGCTTGGTTTTGATCAATAAATCAACTTTGTTGATGACGATGGTCACCGGAATACGGTAACTTTCGGCAGAGACCAAAAAGCGGTCTATAAATCCAATAGAAGTTCTAGGAAAATCTATGGTTACAATAATAACCGCTTGGTCTATATTAGCGGCAATGATATGGTCATGAGCAGTTTTGTGTGTCGACTTGCGGATGATATAGTTATTTCTAGGAAGAATTTCAGTGATGGTTACTTTTTCTTCTGCCTGTTGTTGGTATTCAAAAGTAACATAATCACCTACCGCAATTGGGTTGGTGACTTTTTTGTCATCATTTTTAAATATTCCCCTTAAACGTCCTTGGTACCTGATGTCATCTTCTCCAATAATGTCGTACCATGAGCCCGTAGAGCGAACCACTAATCCTTTCATAATGCTGTTTTTGTGTAAAAGGAATGGTTTTCCTCTACAATTTTACAAAGATAGAAGGCACAGTTAATATTCAAGTCGAAATTAGCAAATAGTATGGATTATAGGTAGATATTTTTTTGTGAAGGTTGTATGTGTTAGCCCTACGTACACTTTAGGAGGCTATCACAAATATTGGTGGTTGCGGTCATAAAAAAAAGGCTATTCACGATGAATAGCCTTTGAAATAATGGAGTGGGGCGTATTTTAAATTCCCTTAAACAACTCATAACTTTCTAAATGTTCTGGCACATACGTGTTCCAGCCTAGTTTATGATGAATGGCCTCAGCAAATATGTGTTGATTTTCGGGTTCACCATGAATGATAAACGTGTTTTTAGGACCTTCTTTGAAATTACTCATCCATTTGAACAATTCATTTTTGTCGGCATGAGCAGAAAGGCCATTGATATGTACAATGTTACAGTTCACATCCACTTCCTCTCCTAATATTTTTATTTTTTTATCCCCGTCTACAATTTTTCTACCACGCGTACCATCAGCTTGGTATCCCACAAATAGCAAGGTATCGTTGTTGCGTGGTAGCCTGTGGAATAAATGGTGTAAAATACGGCCACCATTGCACATGCCACTTGAAGAAATGATAATGGCATGACTTCTAATGTTATTAATGGCTACAGAATCGGCCTGACTTCTATAATAATTTAAAGTAGGGAATTCAAATATGGATGAATGGATGGTTTCCGTTTCTTTGATGGTATGAAAGGTTTGATGTCTTTGGTAAAGGGCGGTTACATTAATCGCCATCGGGCTATCGACAAAAACAGGTACGGCAGGAATTTTCTTTTCAGCCATTAATTGTCTGATGTAAAATAACAGCATTTGAGTTCTTCCTACAGCAAACGCAGGAATCAGCAAACAGCCATTTTTGGCAAATGCTTCATTGATTACTTTGGCCAATTCTTCTTTTGGATCTACCGGAGGATTTTCTTTGTTTCCATAGGTTGATTCAATCAATAAGAAATCAGCATCTTTAATCGCCGAAGGATTACGAAGCAATGGTTTGTTGTACCTGCCGATATCACCAGAGAATACAATTTTTTTGCGCATTTTATCCCCTTGTAAAAATAATTCAGTGATGGCTGAGCCGAGGATATGGCCCGCATCATGAAATTTTATGGCAATTTTATTGCTCAAGGTGATTCTTTGGTTGTATCGATACCCTTCCAAAAATGGGAGTAAGTTTTCTACGTCTTCGGTGGTATATAAAGGTTGGGGTTTGTCATGTTTAGAATAGCCTTTTTTGAAAGCATAGTCGGCTTCTTCTTCTTGTAATTTAGCCGCATCAAGTAACATGATTTTGGCTAAATCTTTGGTGGCGGCTGTGCAATATACCGGACCTCTGTACCCATCTTTATATAGTTTAGGTAAATAACCGATATGATCGATGTGTGCATGGGTAATAATGACCGCATTGATACTTCGAGGATCTGTTGGGAAATCAACCCAATTGCGTTCTCTTAGTTCTTTAAGTCCTTGGAAAAGACCACAGTCGACCAATACTTTAAAGTCATCTGCTTCTACCAAATATTTAGAACCCGTCACAGACTGGGCTCCGCCTAAAAACTTTATCCTAACATTCACGACCTTGTTATTTAATGTTAATCTGTGGATTGATACGCAGGCTAAATTGAATTGGCTGTTTAAAATAGAATAAAGTTTTTATTTTTATTATAATGAAGAATTAATCACTAATTTCACATTCTAAACAATTTCAATAATTTCTCGACGTTACTAAGTCGAAAACAATTAAAATATATGTTAAAACTGCGGTTTTTATTTCTATTTATTTTGGTGAGTTCTTCGTTCTCGTTTGCCCAAATGACAGCCCCCAAATACAGTAATGAATTTTTAAATATTGGTGTTGGTGCGCGAGCGTTAGCGATGTCTAACGTAGGTATTTCATTTGTGAACGATGTTACGGCAGGTTATTGGAATCCCGCTGGATTAACAGAGATAAAAAGTAAACATGAAATTGCCTACATGCATTCAGAATTTTTTGCAGGGATTTCTAAATATGATTATGCGAGTGTTTCAGTGAAGCCCGATTTAAATAGTACCTTGGCGCTATCCTATATAAGATTTGGGATTGATAATATTCCTGATACACGCTTTTTGTTTGACGCTTCGGGTGCCATTAATTATAATAATATCAAGTATTTTTCGGCCACAGACAATGCTTTTTTATTGTCTTATGCCCGTAAAAATTTTAAAATTACAGGGTTAAATGTAGGGGCAAATTTTAAAATTGTATACCGTAATGTGGGTGATTTTGCCAATGCTTGGGGTTTTGGTTTAGATGCTGGGGCGCAATACAAATGGCGGAAATGGATGTTAGGTGTCATGTTGAAAGATGTTACCAGTACCTATAATATGTGGTCTATCAATAGCGAATTATTGAGGGCTGCTTATGCCCAAACCAACAATACTTTGCCTTCCAATTCTGTGGAAGTTACCCTTCCCAAAATGATTCTTGGCGGAGCACATCAATTCATAATCACTGAAAAAATTGGCATTTTAGCCGCCCTTGAAGCCGATTTTACTTTCGATGGGAAAAGAAATACCTTAGTGAAATCATCATTGGTATCTGTTGATCCTAAAGTAGGCATAGAAGCTGACTATCAAAAACTTGTTTTTGTAAGAGCAGGTTTGGGGAATGTGCAACAATTAAAAAAGGACTTTAGCAACGCTAAATATTTTGTAGCACAGCCTAATTTTGGAATTGGTGTAAAGGTGTTTATGTTTAACATTGATTATGCGCTCACCACATTGGTTGGCTTGTCGAATGAAAGTGTTTATTCTAATGTTATTTCTATCAAGGTTAATATTAAATAATATGTTTAAAAATATACTCAAACTACTTAGTATTC
>JBEAZU010000169.1:0-10670 GCA_041169945.1 Bacteroidota bacterium | reverse complement strand
CTTGGATAAAAAGCACACGGGTATAAGTCAACAGTCGCCCTGCAGAAGCCATATAAATTAGGCTGATTACAAATACAATTATGAGTAGGTTAGTCATTTTTTAGTTTAGCGTTATCAGTTGAGCAATTTTAGTTTAGCGTTCATGGTATAGCATTAAAAACGCTTGAATTTTTACAATTGAAATTTTTTCATGATGATTAAGACCCCGAAGAAAATTAAAATAGAAATAGCGGTAAGGGTAAAGATGATTAATGGGTTACGATTCATTCTGGCCCTGGCCCTAAAAGATTCAGCTACCCCAACAGTCACTGCCCACAGAAATTGTATCACCATAAACATGCATACCTGAATACACAATACCAATAAGCCCACATTGATTTGAGGGAAATGGTGAAAATATTCAATCCATGAATGTGGTAACTCAATAAAAAAATTAGCAACCAAAGCCCCATATATAGCGAATTTTAAGGAAGTACCTAAGGTAATTAATCCTAAATCGAAACCACTATTGTCTAAAATCATTACTTCGTGTACCATGGTAAGTTCAAGGTGTGTTTTAGGATCGTCGATGGGTAAACGACTATTTTCAATCATCCCAATTTGCACCAACACAAATGCTGCCACCAAGCACAAAAGATAAGATTCGTAAGAACCAAAATGTAAAGTTTGAAAAATATGGAAAAATGAAGTATGTCCCGAAAGCATAGAAAATGACCCTATCAACACAAAGAACGCAGGTTCTACCAATAATGAATACAGGGCTTCACGGTTAGCTCCCATGCCTTCAAAACCACTTCCGGTATCGAGGGCAGCAATAATCATAAAAAATTTACCAATGGCCAAGGCATAAATGAAGAATATAAAATCCCCTTCAAAAGAAAGAATCCCTTCTTGGTCGGCAAAGGGAACGACTAATAAAGCCATAATGATAGAGCCAAAATACACCGATGGTGCCATTTGAAAAATCATACTGGTGGTTGTGCTAAAGGTGGAGCCTTTTCTGAACATCCTGAACAAGTCTTTGATGACCTGAAAAAAACCTGGTCCTTTTCGACCACTCAGTAGACTTCTTGTACGGTTGAGCACCCCAATAAACAGGATAGCGGTAAGCAATATCAATAGTAAACTTATCATTATATTAACTTAAAGAAAGTTATTAAGAACAATACTAGAATAAACATCAAGGCATAAATCAAATAATTTTGCGTATGGCCCGATTGGATAAAAGCAAATTTTTTGATGATATGAAGACCTACATTAATGGGTTTTTCAAGCCAATTTTTTCGGATTTTATCTTCAATTTTTGTTTCAAATGACCTTGAAGTTGGGAAAATGTCATTAGAGGGTATGGGGGTATATTTTTGCTCTACAGCCATCATGGGCGCAGCGATAATTTGAAAGAAGTGTGCATAAGAAGTGGACGTGTATTGCATTCGGGTATTGGGGGCAACATAGCCACATCCCCAAGTAGGCCCTTCTGTGATGCCGTTTCTTTTGACGGCGATCGTTCTTAACACATAAATCACCAACACCACTACACAAAATACGATACCCATTAAACTAATATTTTCTGCGGCATTGAAAAATTTAATGGTAAATATGGGGGCTTGATGTACCAAATGGGAAACCACTTTACCCACCACATTGATATACAGTTTTGGAAAAAATCCTACAGAGAAAATGGTAAGAATAATCAAGATTTGAGGGGCAAGCATAAAATAATTGACCTCTTCGGCCTTGGCCGCTTGTTCGGTACGGGCTGTACCCAAAAAGCTTAAGCCAAACACTTTGGTGAAATTATAAATTGCCAAGCCTCCAATAAGTGAAAGGGCTAATAAACCAATTAGAAGTCCAATTTCAGACATCAAGTGGGTAGCGTTCATGCCTTCTAAAATGCCTGAATACAATAAAAATTCAGACATAAACCCATTCAAAGGCGGCAAGCCACAAACAGCCAAAGAGCCAATTAAAAAAATTACCCCAGTAAATTTCATATTTTTAAACAGGCCACCTAATTTATTGATATTTACAGTGCCTGTTGCTTCATGGATGGAGCCAGCAGAGAAAAATAGCAATGATTTAAAAAGCGAATGGTTAAACACATGCAACAAAGCACCAGAAAAACCTAAAAAGGCCAAGGCATAATCACCCACCCCATGACCAATTACCCCCATCCCTAAACCAATGCCGATAATACCTATGTTTTCCATACTACTGTAAGCCAAAGATTTTCGTATGTTTTTTTGCATAATGGCCGACACAATGCCATAAATGCCCGTAATCATGCTCATCACCAATAAGAATAAACCAATTTGAAGAAAATCAGATTGCACTTCAATCAATACCCTTATCAAACCATAAACCCCTAATTTTTTCATGACCCCCGACATTACCGCAGCCACATGAGAAGGTACCACCGAATAAGTATCGCCTACCCAAGTGTGCATCGGTAAAAAACCCAACTTAAAACCAAAGCCAACAAAAAACAGCAAGAACATGGGGAAATTGGCATGCGATTGAAAATACGTATTCAGCGATTGAAACGTCATGTCGTTGGTTTCTATTTGGAGAATAATGACCCCAATCATTAAAAATACTACCCCAATATGCATTTGCACCAAATAATTAAGGGCGACTTTAACGGTTTTCTTTTTTTCGTAATCCGCTAAAATCAATAAAAATGAAGCAAATGACATGATTTCCCACATAATCAAGAAGGGCATAAAGTCTTGAATCATGCAAATAATAAGCATGGATATATGCAATACATTGAAAGCTATAAAATTGATATTTAAACTTTTATCATTTTTTTGTCTTTTAAGGTAACCAATAGAATAAAGGCTGGCCATGATAAAAATGAAATTAATCATCAAAATAAAAATGGCGGATAATGGATCAATCTTTATCTCAATATTACCAAGTAATGGTACCCTTTGAATTTCTTCGTAATAATACCAATGTTTAAAAAACTCCGTGATAATGACATAAGTCGTCAACACTGCCGTGATTACGACGTTGCCAAAACTATAGAACGACTTGTATTTCTTAGGTACAAATACCACTAATGGCACCAGAAATAAACTTAGGGTAAATAACAATACAGAAATCTCCATCATACAGCATCAATTACTGTTACAAAGATGAATTAAATTGTAGTACTAGAAATTAAAAAGCAATTAAAAAGAAATTAAAATATCTATGATGGACAAATCAGTTTAAGGTGAATCGGTAGGATGTTTACCTCCTAAAATGGTAGCCTAAACCACCAATAGCATCGCAATACGAATTTTTAACAAGGGATTTATTAATTTTCTCTGGCCATCAGGGTCAATATAAAATTCTTCAAGGCAGCAATGCGCATTTTGTCGACCTCCAAATGGTGAAGACTAGCCAATGCATTGGTGAAATAGTCGTTCATTAAAGCCTCTGCTTCTTCTTTTACGCCCAATTTAATGTAGATGGCGGTTACTTCTTTTACCTTTTTCTTGGCATCAAATTCCTTGGCGTCAATCCAATCATTCAATTGATCAAAAGTAGTCTCGTCTGCTTTTTCTAGCGCCTTGATGAGCAAGTATGTTTTTTTATTGGCAATGATGTCTCCAGCAATTTGTTTTCCTACCTTTTGGTGATCCCCAAACACATCCAATAAATCGTCTTTGATTTGAAAAGCAATACCAATATTTTCGCCAAAAGTACGGAGTATTGCTTGGTCTTTAATAGAAGCCCCCCCAATAATACCCCCCAATTCTAAGGCAAAACCTAACAACACGGCTGTTTTGAGCCTAATCATTTCTAGGTAATCGTCGACACTTACTTCATCCGAATTTTCAAAATCCATGTCGTATTGTTGGCCTTCACATACCCCAGTGGCACATTGACTAAACAATTGCAATACTTGGCGTAAATGGTGATCATCTACTTCGGCAATCAATTCATAGGCTTTTACCAACATGACATCTCCGGAAAGAATGGCAATATTTTCATTCCATTTATGGTGTACGGTTGGTTTTCCTCGTCTCAATGGCGCTTTGTCCATGATATCATCGTGTACCAATGAAAAATTATGGAATACTTCTACCCCTAGGGCAGGCTTTAATGCTTTATCTAGCTCGTTGGTATAGAGTTGCGTGCCTAGAAGTGTTAACAATGGCCTTAATCTTTTGCCACCCAATTCTAAAATATAACTGATGGGATCGTATAAGTTTTCAGGATCTCTGATGATATCATACGATTGCACTTCACTTTGAATAAGGGCTGAAAGTTTGGAAATACTGGCTTGCATAAAATAAGGCGTTCTTTTTGCAAAGATGGCAAATCTTTTGACTCTTGCGTATTCTTTAGGCTTGAATGTTGAAGATTGCTGTAAAAAAATGCCTCCAAGAAGCGTCAAAGCGTTGGAGGCATTTCATTATAAGTATTAAGAAACCATGCATTTTTGGTATACGCGCAACCATTCGGCTACTCCCCAAGCTTGGGCAATACAGCCTTTGGGTTCAAAGGGCGCTTGACCGTCAAATATTTCAGAGACACTGCCAACACCTGCTTCCCCTAAATGCTTAAAGGCTTTGAGCATTATTTTTTTAACTTTTTCAGGGCCATTGACAGGATCTGTTTTCAGCTTCGCATCGGCATAGGTACCTAATAGCCAAGACCAAACCGTTCCTTGATGATAAGCACCATCACGTGACAATTGATTGCCTTCATAAATGGGTACATACGACCTATTTTCGGGTGACAAGCTCCTGAGTCCTACCGGTGTTAATAAGTGTTTTTCGACTGCGGAAACCACTTTTTGGGCTTGTGCATTAGACAACAATTCAAATGGTAAACTAATGGCAAATAACTGATTGGGTCTCAAACAATCATCTTTATCGTTTACACTTACATAATCAAAAAGGTAGCCCTTGTCTTCATTCCAAAACGTGTTTTGAAATGACAAACGGGTTTTATCGGCTTTGGCTTTGTAATAGGCCTTTTCTTTGGCGGGAGCAAAATGCGCCATAATCATCAAAGCATTGTACCAAAGCGCATTTATTTCTACCGGTTTGCCAATGCGAGGGGTAACAACCCAATCGCCAATTTTAGCATCCATCCAAGTCAATTGCACCCCCGGTTCACCTGCCGACAATAAGCCGTCGTCTTCTTCTTTGATGGCGTAACGGGTACCTTTTTCATGCCATTGTATAATGTCTTTCAAGGTTTCCCAGAGTTCTTTTTGGGCCAAGGTATTTTTCCCTACCGCTTCACAATATTGAAAAATGGCCACAAAATACCATAGCGTTGCATCCACGGTATTGTATTCGGGTTCTTCTCCTAAATCAGGGAATCGATTAGGGATCATGCCCTTGTCTACTGATTTTGAAAAGGCTTGGAGAATTTTGGCGGCATCATCAAACCTACCGGTAGCCAAACATAAGCCTGGCAAAGAAATCATGGTGTCTCTTCCCCAGTCAGAAAACCAATGGTAGCCGGCAATAATGGTTTTTAAATCTTCGCCTCGTTTTACAATAAACTGATCGGCAGCAAGGGTCAGTTGCGTGGTGTATTCGTCTTTTAGTAGAAGCGGTTTTAATAGCTTTTCTCTTCTTGATTGCTCTTTTTCAAATAGTTTTACGGCGGAGGTTGTAATGTTGTCGGTACTCATCACCACTTCAATCACATCGCCTTCTTTGGCGGTATATAAAAATTCTCCATGCGCATACAGGTCTTCATGAAATTGGTGGCCACGGTCATATTCACGCAAATATTCCATGTTTACAAACCATAAACCATCTTTCTCAAAAGTAGCACCGCTAACTTTGATGTTTACCGCAGGGTAATAATCCACAGGTTTAATGGTAATGGTATCGTCTTGAATAGTAATTTGATGGGTATTGAAATTATCGCTCGAATCTCTCACCGAATGGTAATCTCTGAAAGAAGCATAAGGCCTTAATTTAAAAGTAAAGGCCGATTTGGCTTTTATAACTTTATAAATAACCACAGTGGTATTTTGTTCGTGTATGCAAGCAATGGTTTTGCTCATCACAATACCGTTGGGTAATTTGTATTGCCAAGAAGGGAAAAATTCTTTTTCAAAACTCGCGATATATTGGTGACCATTGGGAGAAACAGCACCAGGATATTGGTTGGTACCCAACTCAAAAATTTGGTTGTTCACCTCTATTTGTTCATCTAATTTATTGATTAGCACCGTTCTACCCACAGGTGGATGCAAAGCGGCTACCAATAAACCATGGTATTTTCGGGTACTTGCCCCGGTGATGCTTGCACTTGCATAACCTCCTAAGCCATTCGTTTCTAACCATTCGTAATGTTGGGCTGATAAATAATCAGCTAAAATATTTTTTTGTATTTTGAAAGCCATGATAAATAGAGGATCAACAATTTAGAAATGATATGGTACTTGTACTGTGTTTTGTGCAATATTGTTTTGTGAAGCATCATATTTAATCAAATACTTGCGCCAGCAGTTGAATGTTATTTATTTAATATAGATATTGAATCGCTGTTTAGTAAGATTAAATAATTGCTTCATGAAAAATGTACTTTCTTTTTTAAAGGCTTTAGCAGAAAACAATGCCAAAGCTTGGTTCGATGACCATCGAAAACAATATGACGAATCTAAAAAGGAATTTATTGCTTTGTTAGCAACTATTATTCAAGAAATGGCGACCAAAGAGGCCCTATTTGAAACAATAGAACCTAAGAAATGCCTTTTCAGGATCAACAGAGACATTAGGTTTTCGAAAGACAAAAGCCCGTATAAAACCAATTTTGGGGCTTGGTTTAACATGCCAGGCACTGAGATGGCCGGCTATTATTTACATTTGCAACCTGGCAATAAAACATTTGTGGGAGGAGGAATTTACATGCCACCTCCGGCTATTTTAAAAAAAATACGCCAAGAAATTGATTACAACAAAGCTGAATTAGACCTTATTTTAAATAAACCTTCGTTTAAAAATCTTTTCCCTATTGTAAAAGGAGATCAACTTTCGAGACCACCCAAAGGCTATGAAGCCGATAACCCGGCCATAGATTTGCTCAAACACAAAAGCTTAGTGGTATCGGTCAACATTACAGACGAAGAAATCGAGGCGGGACAATTAAGTCAAAAAACAATAGCGGCCTTCAGCGAAATGAAAGCCTTCATTGATTTTTTAAACAGGGCCTTTGAGTAAGTCATCAGGCGCTAAAAAACAAATTTTGCCATCAATTCTCCTTGGATTGAATTGGCAAAATCACTTCGATTATCCTACAATATCTTTGCGCGCTTTGCGTGTTTTGCCCTTTGTGCCTTGGCGTGAAAATTTACAAATATTTACTCACGCAAAGGCGCGGAGGTTTTTCGCAAAGTTCGCAAAGGAAATTAGGTAATCATTACACCTCAATTCTCAAAAAGGTACCTAATGGCAATTTTCGACCGGCCCTGTCAGGCAAAAACAATTCGCCTATCGCAGTTTTACTGTTTTTAGGGAAATGACATTTGACTAGCGATTCAATGACCATGGCCGAAAAGCCCATAGAATATAAATTAAAGACCAAAAAGCTATTGTCAGGCACCAACAATTGGCTACACAATTGGGTGAGTTCATTGATTTTTTCTTCTAAAATCCATTTTTCTCCGTTTGGACCACGGCCATAAGAAGGCGGATCGAGGATAATGCCATTGTATTTGGCTCCACGTCTTACCTCGCGTTGCACAAATTTAAACGCATCTTCTACTACCCAACGAATATTGTGAAGTTCAGAAAGTTGCATATTGTCATTGGCCCAACTGATGGTTTGTTTGATAGAGTCAACATGGGTAACATCGGCACCTGCAGCCCTGGCCGCTAAAGAAGCGCCACCGGTATAGGCAAATATATTGAGGATTTTAGGATTTTTGATTTTTTTACATTGGTCGTAAATAAAATCCCAGTTATCTGCTTGTTCAGGAAAAATACCCACATGTTTGAAAGAAGAAAAGCCTAGTTTAAAACTTAGGGTCATGTCTTTATAGGCATAATTGATGGTCCAGTTTGGTGCAATGCCCTTTCTGAGTAGCCATTCGCCTTTATCAGGATTGTTTTTTTCTTTTTTAAAATAGGCTTGCGTTAATTTTTCCCATTCCGATTCCGGTAAAGCTTTACTCCAAGCCGCCTGAGGTTCAGGACGTCGTGTAATTAAATTACCAAAACGCTCGAGTTTCTCAAAACCTCCAGCATCTATTAATTCGTATTGATCGAAATTTTTGGGATAAAGTTGTAGCATCTCATTCATTAGTAGAATCACAAATATAGAAAATTATTGCGCGTTTGCACGATTAATAGCACGAAGACCAGGGGCAATCCTTATTTCATCACCGCAGCCACCGCACAAGCGAACATGCCAGCCGTTTCTGTGCGCAATCGGGAGGCGCCTAAGGTTACGGGCACAAATTGATTTGCCAAGGCAGCCTCTATTTCTTGCAACGTAAAATCCCCTTCAGGGCCAATAAGAATAAGATTTTGTGCGCTGTTGCAGATTTCCTCTTGAAAAGATTTTCTATGGTCATCGGCCAAATGCGCTATAAATTTTCCGCCAACAAATTCTTTTTTCAAAAAATCTTTGAGTTTCACCATGGGATGAATCAGCGGTAAATAGGCTTTAACGGATTGTTTGGCAGCCGACAAAATAATTTTTTCGAGTCGTTCCATTTTCACCACCGTTCTTTCGGTTCGGGTGGTGGCAATCAAAGAAATCTCTTCCACCCCAATCTCAACGGCTTTTTCAACAAACCACTCCAAACGATCCATGTTTTTGGTAGGCGCAATGGCAAGGTGCAAATGTTGCGTTCTTTTGCCATAGGCTTGCTGTTCGGATATAATTGACAAAGCACAGTTTTTAGGATCCGCTTGAATTACTTTGCCTGTATAAAAACCTCCTTTCCCATCAATTAAACACAGTTCATCGCCTAATTGATGACGCAACACTTTGATACAATGCTGTGCTTCTTCTGGAGATAAGTAAGCAATTTGATCAATAATAGAGGATACGAAAAACAATTGCATGTGGAAGCGTTTAGGCTAAACAGATAGGAGTATATTTTTTGGCAAATAAGCAAAAATAGTTGAGCTATAAACAATTTGTGGCCATAATTATTAGCATGTTTATTTATAAATAGGGTATATTTATACGCTTAAAGCTACTACACATGTCCAAGCTGTCTTTTTTAGTTGAAAACTTTGGCACCAAATTATTTTTGGGCCTGGTGTTATTGCGCTTCTTTAAACCAATATTACCAAGGCAATTGGGCGCCATTACAATTGGTATACCAGGTGACAGGCAAAATAATGTTATACAAGGTTTTACCCTAACATGTTGACATTCATGAAAAAATATATTTTCATTCTGCTATGCTTGCTTGATTTCAAGATTGGTTTTGCACAAGTCATCTCCTTTCATAAAAAACCAGAATACATGAAATACCTGGTGCATTATGGCATTTTGGATGGCGGAGAAATGGTGTTTACCGTAGATGAAAATTTGTATAAAGTCGATGATAAAATTTGCCACCATGTTGCTTTACTGGGTAAAACCATAGGTGCTATCGATTGGTTTTCGCCCATTAGCAACGAATGGCATTCGTATATTGACACCACGAATGGTTTATCGTACAAGTTTACCCGTAACATCAAAGAAAACAATTATAGAAAAGTAGAACAAACAGTATTTGACCGTGGCAATAATTTGGCGATTGTGAATACAAAAGTGGACACCAGCTCCTTTAAAATTGACAACTTCAATACACAGCCCATGACGCAAGACATGATCAGTGCTTATTTTGCTTTCAGGTTTTATGATTTTGAAGATGTACGAAAAAAAGATACCCTTACCATTTCCGTTTTTCTTGAAGACAAATTGTTTAGTTTTAAAATGAGGTATTTAGGAAAAGCAAAAATTAAAACCATTTTTGGCAAAAAGACCAAGTCTATTGTGCTTTCCCCTATTTTACCTGCCAATAAAATTTTTTCAGGCAAAGATGCCATTAAAGCTTATTTCAGTGACGATGCCTCTCGTCTACCTCTCAAAATTAAAGCGAGTTTGTGGGTGGGTTCTGCGGAAGTCGATTTGGTCGAGTATAAATAGGGCTTGCTGAAAATGCCAATTTTAGGCTCGCAAAAAAAATGGAAAGAAGAATATAATTCATATTTGCATATAAATACATGTTGTTTTGCCTACAATTTTAGTCGTGTTTTTCTTTAGCATGTAGCTTTATAATCTCAATGTAATGTGCACGTTTTAAATTGGTTTTAAAATAGCTACAATTTAACTATATACTTATTTGATGGGTAAGTATTCAATAGTTGATCATGTTTGCGATTTTGCGATAGGGATAGAGGCATTGTCTGAGTTCTTTTTCCTTGTTGGCTTCAGTAATAAGTAAACACTATCGCTTGGTAACAAGGAAAAAAACGAGTGCCGAAAGCCCGGGTATCGCCCAAAACCTAAGCAAAAATGTTTATCGCTAATGTATCCTCAAATTGTAACTACTCAGCCCTAAAGTTAGCAATGTAAAAGAGTGTATCAAAAGTATTGAGATTATTTTTGATAGCAGTATCAATGATAGATCTTATGACCACAAAAATTTGAGCACCTTTTAGTGTTTTGAATTGATTCGATATTTTTTGTTTTACTTTTACGTT
>JBEAZU010000168.1:0-3116 GCA_041169945.1 Bacteroidota bacterium | reverse complement strand
TTTAATTGTTTTTGGAATAATATTTTAACCATATTTTCTTTAGCCAATAATAACCAACCCATCGTATCGCAAAATTGATTTAAAATAGTATAAATTGCAGAAAAATACGCCAATGAAAAAGCTCATTAATTTTTACAATCAATACAAAGAATACATGAGGGTAGACGTAATCATGTACTTGGTAATGATTATAGCTATGATTTTGCTGATTACATTTTTATAATAGCTTTTTAAATATGATTTCAAAAACCGCACACCAATGGAAGATTAAAGCCCTTCCTACTCCTGAAAAAACAGAAGAAATTTGTACTGCCATCAATGTTAATACTACCCTAGGGGCCATGTTATTGCAAAGAGGGGTGGATACTTTTGATAAAGCCAAAGCATTTTTTAGACCTCAGCTTACTGATTTTCATGATCCTTTTTTAATGAAAGACATGGATAAGGCTGTAGCCAGGTTACAAACGGCCATTGCTAAGCGAGAAAAGATTTTGATTTTTGGAGATTATGATGTGGATGGTACCACTGCTGTAGCCTTATTTTATGGATTTCTAAAACAACATTATTCACATGTAGCTTATTATATTCCCGACCGTTACAAAGAAGGTTATGGTGTTTCATACTTAGGTATAGACCATGCATTTGCAAATGGATTTACCTTAATGATTACCCTCGATTGTGGAATAAAATCCTTAGCACATGTGGCTTATGCCAAAAGTAAAGGCATCGATTTTATTATTTGTGACCATCATCGCCCGGGAGAAATTTTGCCCGATGCTGTCGCAGTATTAGATCAAAAAAGACCCGATTGTAGTTATCCTTATAAAGAACTTTCTGGTTGCGGTGTTGGCTTTAAATTATTGCAAGCCTATTGTCTCACTGAAAATATTCCTCAGGACAATTTGATGACTTATCTCGACCTGTTGGCCATCAGTATAGCCGCTGATATTGTGCCCATTACAGGAGAAAACAGGGTATTGACCTTTTATGGATTGAAGGTTATCAATGACAATCCTCGTCCTGGAATTAAAGCATTGATTGAAATTGCAGGCTTAAAAAATACCATTGAAATTGGGAATGTGGTTTTTGGATTTGCACCAAGAATCAATGCTGCCGGAAGGTTGGCTCATGCGAGCGCTGCGGTTGAATTGATGCTGGCTGAAGACGATGATGCGGCAATGGCGCTTGCCAAAAGTATCAACGAACACAATACCGACCGCAAAGAACTTGACGCGGACATTACTGCCGAGGCCATTGCCATGATTCAGGAAGATGAATTTTTGTTGCAGGGAAGAGGAACTGTTTTGTACAAAGAAGACTGGCACAAAGGTGTGGTGGGAATTGTGGCGTCGCGTTGTATTGAACATTATTATCGCCCTACCATTGTATTGACAAAATCTGGAGATTTTGCCACCGGTTCTGCGCGTTCGGTTCGTGGATTTGACGTGTACGAAGCCATTGCTGCCTGTGAAGAATTGTTAGAACAATATGGCGGTCACATGTATGCCGCAGGGATGAGTTTGAAATTGGAAAATGTAGCTGCATTCCGACAAAAATTCAACGAAATAGTTACTGCAACTATCCAAGAAGACCAATTGTATCCTGTTATAGAAGCGGATGTTGCCCTTATTTTGAGTCAAATAAATCCTAAGTTTTATGCGCTCATCAAACAATTGGCCCCTTTTGGACCTGGAAATATGCAACCAGTATTTATCTCTCAAAACTTGGTGGCCGAACCGACTTCGATCAGAATTTTAAAAGAAGAGCACCTTAAAATGACGGTGAGGCATGAAGGTTCAAAAGAAAAATTTGATGCCATTGCTTTTCGAATGGCACATTTTCATCCGTTGGTTAAGGATGGTCAAAAATTTAATTTGTGTTATACCATTGACGAAAATACTTTTAGGGACAATACCACATTACAATTGATGGTAAAAGATATTCAGGTAGCCAATCCAATAGTGTAAATGTAAAATAATCACCCATTGCTCAAATGAAACAAGTTGTTTTGAGTCCTTACATGTTTTATATTTGAGATGTTTCGTTGTTGTTAAAGAATCTGGATAAACAGAATTTATGAAAGTATTAATTATTCAAACGGCTTTTACTGGTGATGTTATATTGGCGACGCCTTTGATTGAAAAAATACACCAGTTTAATCCGGAGGCAAGCATAGATTTTTTATTGAAAAAAGGCAACGAAGGTTTATTTGAGCAACATCCACTCTTGAATAAAGTATTGATATTCAATAAAAAAGAAGGTAAAATCAGGCAGTTGTTTGGTTTAATCAAACAAATCAGGGCTGAAAAATACGACTACGTCATTAACCTGCACCGTTTTTTTTCTTCTGGATTGTTGGTGGCATTTTCAGGAGCTACCCATAAAATAGGTTTTGATAAAAATCCTTTTTCATCGAGCTATACCCATAAAATCACGCATATCATTAACGAGACAGGGAATTTTGTTCATGAAATCGATAGAAATTTAGCCCTGATTCACCACATGACGGATACGAAAACAGTTAAGCCAAAACTATATCCTTCAGCACAAGACTTTGAAAAAGTAAAAATGGCTGAAGAATATGTTACTGTTGCGCCAGCTTCCGTATGGTTTACCAAACAATTTCCTGTGCACCAATGGATAAAACTTATCAACCATTTGCCAGCAAATTTGGCGGTTAAACTTTTGGGAGGACCCACAGATGTAGTTTTGTGTGAAGAGATTAAAAGTAAAACGACACACGGCAATGTAACAGTAATGGCTGGACACTTGAATTTTTTAGAATCTGCAGCATTGATGCAACACGCCAACATGAATTTTGCAAATGATTCTGCTCCCTTGCACATGGCTTCAGCAACCAATGCGCCAATAGCAGCCATTTTTTGTTCTACAATTCCGGCTTTTGGGTTTACCCCAATATCAGACGAATCCTACCTTATTGAAACCACAGAAAATTTAAGCTGCAGGCCTTGTGGTTTGCATGGTAAAAAAGCCTGTCCTTTAGGACATTTCAACTGTGCAGATTTGGAAGTAACAGCGATTTTGAAAACAGTTGGTTTGGGTTGATGGTTTTCAAGTTTACGGTTGTCAAGTTTACGGTTAACGAGTTTACGGTT
>JBEAZU010000167.1:0-2602 GCA_041169945.1 Bacteroidota bacterium | reverse complement strand
AGTTTTCCGTCAAATTCGTCAAAAAGTTTATTTAGAAGTTTTTTTTGTCTCTCGTTGATGTTTGTATTTGAATGTTTATTCCAGAAATCAGCTTTGTACAAAACTTGAGTTAATGTTGAATTTGTTGATTTTAAAGCATTTATTAAACATTGTAAAAACCATTTTATCCATTCTGTTATATCAAGATTTCCTTTTTGTGTTTTTTCAAGTATGTCATAATATTGTTTTCGCTCCTTTCTAATTTGAGCTGACATACTATAAAATCGCTGATTACTTCTGTCTGATTGAGCTAATAACATGTCTGTCAATGCTCTAGTAATTCTTCCATTACCGTCTTCAAGTGGATGAATGGTGACAAACCAAAGATGTGCAATTGAAGCTTTAATTACTAAATCAATTTTATCATTATTATTGAACCAATCTAGCAATCTTTGCATTTCATTTTCTATTAAATTTGAATCAGGTGCTTGAAAATGAACTTTTTCTTTTCCCATTGCTCCTGACACAACTTGCATCGGACCTGTTGTGTCCTTTCTCCAATCGGCAACGGTTATTTTAAACATTCCACTTCTACCTGTTGGAAACAATGCAGCATGCCAATCAAAAAGTCGTTCTGCTGTTAATGGATCAAAACATTTTTGTGTTGCATCAAGCATCATTTCAACAACACCATCCACATTTCTGTCTGAATTAACTGAACCAGCAATTTCCATCCCCAATCTTCTTGCAATAGAAGATCGAACTTGGTCAGGATTTAAAAATTCACCTTCAATTTCCGAAGATTTTAATACATCCAAAGTTAATGTATCAAGTAAAGCTTCGTTTCTTAGGTCAAATCCTAATGATTCCATTTTACCTGTCAACCGCCCTTGTAGATTTCTTGCTTCACTAAGCAAATCAACAAAATCTTCAGTATTCCAAATAAAATTGGGCCAGTTACTATTTTGATGTATGAAAAACTCCATTCGTTGTATTTTTTGCAACGAATATACCCTTTATTCGTTGCATGCTGAAATTTATCGTTGCATTTTTTGCTTCAATTATTGATTTATTCGTAGCATTCGCTTCTTTATTGTTGCAGGTTGAAATTTATTTGCAAAGTTGTAATGATAAGCAACAAAGCTGGTTCGGTTACTATTGTGAAATAATTTAAAAAATTCCAAAGGTCTTTCGTTTTGATGAAAGGATTTTGGAATTTTATTTTTCGAGACTAAGCCACTGTTTTATTTTATAGATTTTTTGCTTGTTGGTCAATAAGACCAACATGTGTGTTTTATACACAAATTCGAAAGAGCAGGTCTGCGTACTTTGCGTGAAAAATATTTAGTACAGAGTACAAAGTACAAGGTATTAAGTACAAAGTACAGGGTTTACATTAATACTTAATACCTAATACCTAATACTTTTCCGACGCCCTGTTAGCTTTTGCGTAAATAGGGAGATTTGTGGAAGGCCCTGCCTCCTTTCTAAAATCCACTTATATTAAATTGTTAACATTTGTTGGTGAAGAACACCAACAAAGGCAGAAAAGCGATGTAATAATAATTGGCAATACCTTTGTCGTGCATGCACGCTGCTGAAGGCATCATTTTGAATTGACTAAAGTACAAATTTTACAAAACAAACCTTTCAAACTTTGTACTTATATCATCCCAAAGTTCCTTGATAATGGTTTCTGCTGATGCTATGGCCTCTATATTGGCGGCAATTTGGCCAATTTCTAATTCCCCTTCTTCGAGATCTCCTTCAAATATTCCCTTTTTAGACCGTCCTTTTCCTAAAATGGCTTGCAGTGTTGCTTTGTCTGCACCGGCCTCTTCTGCTTTTTGAATGTCTTGGTAAAATTTGTTTTTCAATAACCTTACTGGGGTAAGTTTTTTCAAGGTCAATACCGTATCTCCTTCTTGCGCTTTTATCACTTGTTCTTTGTACAATTGGTGTGCTGATGATTCTTTGGCCACGGCAAACCTCGATCCTACCTGTACACCTTCAGCCCCTAAGGCAAAAGCGGCTAAAATTGCTTTGTCACTCCCAATGCCTCCTGCAGCAATTATTGGGATAGAAATCACTTTACTTACTGCTGGAATTAAACAAAAAGTGGTGGTTTCCTCTCGTCCGTTATGACCACCGGCTTCAAACCCTTCGGCCACAATTGCGTTTACGCCCGCCTCTTGTGCTTTAAGGGCAAATTTTACACTCGAAACCACATGCACTACCGTGATGCCATGCGATTGCAGCAACTTGGTCCATGTAGCTGGGTTGCCGGCCGAAGTAAATACAATTTTTACTTCTTCTTCTATTATCGTTTGAACATGTTGGTCAATATCAGGATACAATAGCGGTAAATTTACGCCAAAAGGTTGTGTGGTAGCCGCCTTACATTTTTGAATATGAGTTCTTAATACCGCTGGATACATAGAGCCTGCCCCTATTAATCCTAAACCTCCAGCATTGCTCACGGCAGCAGCCAATTTCCATCCAGAGCACCATACCATCCCTCCCTGTATAATGGGAATTTTTATGTTAAATAGGCTAGTAATTCTGCCAAATGGTGTTGATTTTTCTATGTCCATACGAATTGCATTTTGTCGGTACTATTTCT
>JBEAZU010000166.1:0-3450 GCA_041169945.1 Bacteroidota bacterium | reverse complement strand
TTGTATGTATCTATTTTTTTATTGAAAACAATGAGAAATATAAATTTGAAATTCTTACCAAAGAAGAAAACCTCAATTCTGTGATTGAAAATAGTCAAAAAGCCATTTGGTCTGTCGATACCGACTTAAGGATTTTGACGATGAATACCAATTTTAAAAAAATAACCGCGCTGATTCATCCAAACGAGCCACAACGAGGGGACAATGTTTTGGATTATTTACCTCAAAAAAATATTAATTATACCCATTGGGAGAATATATGTAAATCGGTATTGCACGGTAAAAAATGCTTGGATGAATTAAAAATTGAGTATGATGGCAATGACATATTCCTTGAAATTAACGCCTATCCAATCAAGAACTTAAATAAAACGATCACAGGAATAGCCTTTTTTGGCAAAGATATTACCAAAAGAAAAATTCATGCGGAAATTTTAAACACCAAAAACAATGAGCTACTTAAAGCCAACAAAGAACTCGACCTTTTGGTATATAGGGCATCGCACGATTTAAGAGCCCCTTTGATGTCAATATTAGGCTTAATTAAAATTACGGAGCTTGAATTTAAAGACTCTAAAGCATTGGTTAATTTAGAATTAATCACTAAATGTGTGAATAAACTCGACAGTTATATCAGTGACATTATTAATCTTTCTAGAAATGCCAGGACTGAAATTTCCTATGAAAAAATCAATTTTGAAACCATTATTGATGAATTACTAGATAGCTTAACATATTTTGAACATGCCAAACATATCGAATTCGTCAAAAATATCAATAAGGAAGCGGAGTTTGTCTCTGATTTAAAACGCATCGAAATCGTATTCAACAACCTCATTTCAAATGCCATTAAATACCATAATATTCACCAAGATTTTCCTTTAATTAAAATTACCATCACACAAAATTACAAAGAAGCAATCATTGAAATTAGTGATAATGGTATTGGGGTTGAAAGCAATCATATTGAACACATTTTCAATATGTTTTATAGAGCATCGTCCAATTCTAATGGCTCAGGACTAGGACTATACATCGTAAAAGATGCCATTAGCAAATTAAAAGGTAGCATAGACGTAAATTCTGAAATTGGAAAAGGGACAAACTTTAGAATCACTATCCCTAATTATTATATTCAAAACTAAAATATGGGGCCGCCTTTGACAGGTTTTTGAGGTCTAATTCTTTGATAAGCAACACATCGCCAAAGGCATGGAAATCACCGTGCTGCAACCTATAATTGACTATTAATTTGGCATTTTTATACCCAATATAAGGATGACTACCCAAATCTTTGATTGAAACATGATTGATATCAATTTTTATCAGATTGCTTTGATCTACTTTTAGCAATGGCGTCATTTTAAGATACACCTCCTCAGATAAGCCATATACTTCTAACAATTGAGACAATTCGAAATAGCCGCCCAATTTATTTCTATACTTCACAATTCTAGTGGCCAACACCTCCCCTATACCTTGAAATTTATCTAGGCTTTCTACCTCCATACGATTGAGGTCTTGAATTTCGGGTAAGGATACCTGTTTACTTGGATAATGGTGGTTAAAAATAGGTTTTACCAAGGTATCAGGCAATAAAATATAGGGCTTCAATAAGCTGAAATCTTTTGCAGAGATGCCATAAATTTTACTAAAATCAGATTTTACTTTAAATTCACCTCCCTTGTCAAGGTATTTTTTGATACGAATGCCGGTATACTTTTTAATGCCCAACAATGTCCATTGCTCAAGTGAAATGGTATTGGGGTTAAACTTAAAATAGTGAATAGCGTTATGTTTGGGATTTTTAAATTGCTGTGATGACGATTTTTGCAAGGCAAAATTTGAAACCCTCACTGTATCCACATAGTCAATAGCGGATTGTTCAATATATTGATGATGGTGCATTTGGGACAAAAACACCAAGAACATGCTTAGCAAAGCCAATATGACAAAGCCACGGCTTTGTTGCGTCGAAAATTTAAAAAAATGATGCACAGCAGTAAATTTGATTATAAAAAAAAGAAAAAAGAATAAAAAGCACAGCGATCCGAAAACCCCTGTGCTTATGATGATTTATTTCACCAATGCGGCTTTGGCAATTGCCCTTGAAAGCCCCGATAAATCTTTACCACCAGCAGTGGCAAAAAATGGTTGTCCACCACCACCACCTTGTATTTCTTTGGCTAAATCTTTGATAATGGCTACCGCATTTAAGTTTTTAGTTGTTACCAAATCGTCACTTAACATGACCGCCAATTGAGGTTTAGCCTCAATTTCAGCTGCGAGTACACAATACAAGTTTTCAACTTTCGCTTTTAACTCAAAAGCAAGAGACTTTAAAGCATCAGCACTGTGTACTTTAACTTCCCCAAACAAATAATTCACCCCATCCTTATTGCTCACTTGGGTCAATAATTGTTGTTTTAAATCTTGTAAAGCTACCGCTTGAAAAGCTTCCAATTGTTTTTGAAGATTGTTTTTCTCTTCTACTAAGGATTCAATTGTTTTGACTAACTCTTTCGGATTTTTAAGAACTGCCCTCACTTCATTGAGCGTCGACAATTCTGCATTGACATAATTTTCTGCAGCAGTTGCAGAAACCGCTTCAATTCTTCTTACACCAGTGGCGACAGAAGATTCGGCGATAATTTTAAACAAGCCAATTTGCCCTGTTGCTTTCGCATGCGTACCACCACAAAGCTCAACAGAATACTGTTGGTCGAAAGTAATGACACGCACAAAATCGCCATATTTCTCGCCAAACAAAGCCATGGCCCCTAAAGATTTTGCATCCGCAATAGGCACGTTTCTTCGTTCGGATAAACTAATATTTTCTTTTATTTTTTCATTCACGATGCGTTCTACCATGGCCAATTCTTCGTCAGAAACCTTGGTAAAATGAGAAAAGTCAAAACGCAATAAATCTACATTTACCAAAGAACCTTTTTGGTTCACATGAGCACCCAACACTTGTTTCAAAGCCGCATGCAATAAATGGGTCACCGAATGGTTGTTTTCAATACTTGTTCTTCGAGCTTTATCTACCACACAAGTAAATTCAGCCGCAAGATTTTCGGGTAATTTATCTGTAAGTAAAACGATTAGATCGTTTTCTTTTTTGGTATCCGTGATGATGGTTTTAATACCATTACATTCCAAATAACCAGTATCCCCAATCTGACCACCACTTTCGCCATAAAAAGGCGTAGTTTCGAGTACCAATTGGAATTGCGATTTTCCTTTAGATTTTATTTCACGGTATTTAGAAATAACTGAAAGAGCCGTAAGTTGGTCATACCCAACAAAAGTAACTTGATCAATGTCTTTTAAAGTAATCCAATCACCGGTTTCTAGGGAAGCTGCATTTTTAGAACGGGCTTTTTGTTGTTCCATTTCAAGCTCAAAACCAGCTTCATCTATGGTCAATCCTTTTTCCCTGGCAATCAA
>JBEAZU010000165.1:0-3625 GCA_041169945.1 Bacteroidota bacterium | reverse complement strand
ATTGGATATTGCTTTCGCCAATACACAAATTCACAATAATGTATTAAAGCCAAAATTAATAGGTTTTAGGGTTTATTGAGGGTTATTTACAGAAAATATTTTCAAAAGTTTTAATTTGAGGATTGAGGTTCGTTTTTCGGTTGAATTTATTCCTAAATATTCTAATGTTGTAAAATTAACATCGCTACTTTTTTTAATGGTAAGCTCTTGAATGATAGATTTTTGTAGATGTATTGTTAAGGAATGTACATTGGCTTTTTGAATTGATGGAGATTTGTTAGGCATAACCATATCTTATGATAGGCAAGGCTATTATACATGTCACCTTTTTCTGCTTTGTGTACAGACCATTGGTTTCATTTATGGTTATTCCTGTTCAATCCTTAAATGGTTTTAAAACAGAAAACAGTCCAATTTTTCCATTGCGTTTTACCCAAAATCCTAAAAGGAGGGTATGATTAATCAATTTGGGTTTGTTTTTTTACCTCTCCCATTGATTATGTAGGGCAAACACACTAAAATAAATGAATAAATTGACACATAGCCTTATATATCCCTGAAAATTCGCCAAATCCGTGTCATCTGCGTGCCATTTATTTATGCTCTAAAAGCATACATAAAAATTGAACACAGATTGGCAGATTATGCGGATAAACGCTGAATATGCCTCTTTTACCTTCTATTAATTCAAATATAACCACCATTTAAATGCGTTTGCCCTGTTTTTTTTAGTGAAAAAATTATTAAGTTCAGTAAAATCGCAGTACTTTTGTTCATCCTAAAGCAATCATTTACCGTTGAAGATAAAGGCAAGTTTGTTGAAACTGCAATAGGCTGTTAAATTTATACTCATAGATCATACAAAAAATCGTTTATCTGCACTGAAAAGTCACATAACATTTTTTCCAAAAAATATCATGAGTTGGCCTCACAGTATCGAAACAAACTTGCTTTGTAACCAAAGCCCTGACCAGCAATAGTCAGGGTTTGTTTTTTTACATTTCAATACGTACTCCAAAAGTAGGGAAAATCGCTAAACCATCGTAATACACTTTGCCAGTGATGGCTTGAAACAATTCTGAGCTTTGGTTATACCTGTTTAATATATCCACAATATCTATAAAAGTGGTTACGGAATACTTTTTAACTTGTATTTTATAATCTACTCGTATGTCCCAACTGATAAAATCAGTAAACCTTAAATCATTTTTGCCTGTAAATTCTTGCGAAAATCTGATGTGATTGGCATCATTTAATACATTTTCATGCACGATATAACTGTCTTTTGGTCTGCCGGTTGCATACCTGAATTTGGAAGAAAATACCCATTTGTCATTTGGTTTATAACTTCCAAGTAAACTGACAATATGGGGTTGACTAAAGGTGAAGTTGTATTCGCCATAGCCATCATGGTCATTTCTTTTGGATACCATGTAGGAATATCCAATTTGACCATAATATTTTCTAGACAAGCGTTTGGTCATGTTAATGTCAGCACCATAGGCATGGCCATCACCATTGTTATTGAGTAATTTTTGACCACTATAGGGTCTAGTGATTAAATTATCAAATTGTTTACCCCAAGCTTCTACTACAAATTTTAAATCTTCTGTTAATTGTTTTTTGAATCCTAAGATATACTGAACCGTTTTTTCACTTTTCAACTTTTTTGTGGAGCTACTGTTGTCTGAAATATTGCCACTAGAGGGATCTTGGTAAAATATACCGGTGGCAAAGTTAATAGAAGAACTGGTGTTTAATTTAAAACTACCACTTAGCCTTGGCGAAATATTGGCGCTTGCTGTAAATCCAGTATAGTCGTATCTCAATCCAGTATTGAGGGTTAATTTTTGGAGTACTAAAAATGAATAATCTACATAAGCAGAAGCATTGTATGCATAATTTTTAAATTTTGCATTGAAATATTGCGGTGGCAATACGATGAAATACTGAGAAGGAGAAGGTCTTATGTCTTGAGCAGTGAAGCTATACAAGGTGTCGGTATGTTTTAAAGTACGGGCATTATTGATTTCAAATCGTGCCAAATCAATTCCTGCGGTTAAGGTTGAGGAGTTGAAATGTTGTGTGAAAATGGATCTATACCCTAATTCGTTTTCCTTAAAACTTAATTTTCTTAAGTCAGTTTCAGAAGGAATGTTTGTTTTGTCTTTGAACACTGAGGTGCAATCGGAACTTGGATAAGTCATGCCTAATGTTCCTACCACATCAAACTGGCGATAATAGGCAATGTTTTTCCAATAGCTTTTATGGCTTGTAAGGGTTCTTAAATTTAAGGAAAACATCGATTTACTATTGGTGAAATTCCCTAAATTGGTATTGTCAACTTCTTTTGATAGAAGTACATGACTAGCATTTCTTTCAAATGATTCGGGGTTGTAAATCGCCATTAGGGATAATTTATTTTTGGCATTAATTTCTGTGGTGGTTTTAACCATATAGTCGCCATAAGCGGCTAATCCTACGTTTTCTAGGCCAACCATCTTTAGCACGGTTTTGAAATTTTGGTACCTGGCAGAAGCGAATACGCTGGTTTTTTTATGTAAATAACTTGGGCCATCATAAATTAATGTACCACCTAAAAGGTCAAATTGTCCACTCACTGAAGGGGTAATTTTATTGCCTTCTTTGACACTTAATCCTAAATAGGAAGCACTTTTTCGGCCGTATTGTGCCCCAAAACCACCCCCTTGAAACGTGGCATTGTTAATTACCCTTGGTGCAAAAATACTGAATCGGCCACCGTTTGGGTCACTAAATCCACCATAACTACCTTCTAAGTGCGATAAATTAAACATGGGAATATCATCAACCATGTATACATTGTCTGAAGTCCCTTGCCCTCTTACGGCGATGGCCGAAAATTGACCGCCACTGCTCGATACGCCTGGTAAGATGCCAATCGCTCTAAAAATATCCCCTTGGGCGCCAGGATTTCTAAATATTTCTTCTCTTGAAAATGAATACGTGGATACCGGTAAAGTTGGGTCATTTTCATTTTTAAATGATTTTACGACTACTTCTTTGGTGGTAATGACTTCATCAAGTAATTCTATTTCTAAATAATTGGTTTTGTTACGCGTAACAATTACCTCTGTCATCAATTTGTTTTGATAACCCATTGCTGTAATTTCAATTGCTTGATTTCCTTCGGGTACATTGTTGATGGTGAAAATGCCTGAAGTGTCAGTGGAGCCTCCTAGGCTAAGGTTTTGAACCACTACTCGTCCTCCAACAATGGGTTGTTGGGTTGTTTTTTCAATAAGTTTTCCTTTGATGGTACCTACTTGTTGACTAAAGGCTAAAAGCGTGCTGCAAACAAAAGTAATAAGCGTTAATGTTTTTTTCATTGGGTTTAATTTATAGATGTTGCTCAAAAGTAGGTATAGCCACAAATATATACACAAGCCATTAGGTTACCAAACCTAAAAAGTCGGTAAAGTCAAGGTTTATTCACCGTGAAATATTATTTATGGGCTAAAATCATGGAAAGATTAAAAAATAGTAAACCTTTGCATTGTATTTTGAAATATTGGCTTCCACTGTATGTTATTAGAAATTTTATTTGAAGATGAACATTATATTGCCATCAATAAGCCTCATAACT
>JBEAZU010000164.1:0-3842 GCA_041169945.1 Bacteroidota bacterium | reverse complement strand
GTTATAAGTACTTACCAATGGCGATTCCCACATGCCTCTACCATAATAGGCTACCCTTAACAAGCCTTGGTTTGCAGCATTGTTATAAATCATCAAATCTGTAAGATCACTAATGATTGGTAAACCTTGGGAATAATTTACCCATGACGATAAAGTATTGTCTTTGTAATAAACACCTAAATTATAGGAAGCATATATGGCTTCGGTAGTACTAAACCTATCTGCCACTAAGCCATTGACGCTTGCCGATGGAAATCCTGTCGTAACAGTCCATGAAGCGCCTTTGTCACTGGAGCGATAAATTTTATTGTACGCTGCAGCATACACTATATTGCTGCTTTTTATGGGGATTATAAAACCATTACCCGACGTAGATTGTGGTAAGGTTAAGGTCGTAAATGTTGCCGTAGTTGTCGCATTGTCGGAGCGATAGACATTAGAACCACTGTTGATGATATACAAGACATCTGCATTGCCTGGGTCAACTTCCATGTCTTCCACGGTGCCGCTTGGCAAGGTGTAAATTTTTGTCCAAGATAGGGTGGAGGCATTTAGGTTACTACACCTGTACACTACGCCAGCAGCTGTTACATAACCAATCGCTGTATTGGCAGGCGTAAAGGCATATTTTGCTTTATTGGTATTGCTGGAGGTAAAAGGCAAGTTTAAATTTTGACTATTGCCACCAATGGTTTTTCGGGTTGATTGTTCGTCATCATACACGTTATTGCCTCGATAATCAAAAAATTCTTCTGGGCCCCAATCGCCACCACGGTCATTGTACCACGTGCCTGTTTTGTAATAAAATCCTCCATTGTCTTGTGTGCCGATATAAGCATAATCAGGGCTGGTATTGCTTATTGCGGCCCTATATATTTCATCACAAGCCAAACCATCAGAATTGTTTTTCCAAGCACCTGTTCCTTGTGTCGTATTGGAGAAAACACCACCATCATTACAATTCCATAATTGACCAGCCACATAGGGGTCAAAAACCAATTGGTGTTGATCGGTGTGTAAATCGTAAGCCCAGGAATTTTGTTGTTGTACCCACGTCACTCCGCCATCGCTTGTTCTCCAAATAATATGTGCACAAATATAGAGTTCATTCGCATTGCTTGGACTTACTTCAATGTCAAAACCATAATTGCCTTGTCCTGTGCTCGTCGCGTCATAGCCTGTAAGTTTTTTGGTGTCTGAACCCAATCGTTGAGAGGTAAACGTGCTGCCACCATCGGTAGATTTATAGACTTCTGTGACATCACTAGCGCCCATGTTTACCACATAAACGATATTCGGGTTGGAAGCAGCACATGCGACACGTGTTCCATTAGCGCCCATGGTGAATACAGAAGTTATTTTTGTCCAGGAATTGCCATAATCTACAGAACGGTAATAGGCCTTTCCGGCAGTAGCAAATATAATTTTTCCACCTGCGCCTGGTTTGAAACAAATGTCTTGAAATTGGTCCGCGGCTGATTTTAAAGTCCAGCTTGCACCTGCATTGCTTGATTTGTAGATGCCATTATTGGTCGCAGCAAGGATAGAATCGGAGGATAAAAAAATCATGTCAATTACCAATACATTTCCCATACCGGTATTGGATAAGGTGAAATTTTGGCCGCCATCGGTTGATTTTAATACCCCCGCACCAGAGGAATAATAGTTGGCGTCGCCTGTTCCCCAATATATGGTTTGATCATTGTTGGGGTCAATGGCCACAGAAGCACTGGCGTAATTGTATTTGTCTGTGCCTAATACTGACCACATGATGCCTTTGTTGGCACTGTACCACAATCCTCCCGAAGGAGAAGCGGCGTACATTTTATTGGCATCGGTAGGATGAAATTTGAATTGAGAAATACGACCAATGCCATGCACTTGTCCTATTGTTTTTACGGGGAATAAGTTAGGACCCGTGAGTGTCCAACTTGGTGTTTGTGCTTGGATGAGGCCAATACCCCAAAATAATAGTATGGATAGTAGTATTTTTTTTTTCATGTGGGTGTTATTTAATGCTTGAAGCGGCTTGTCTATTGGCTAATTCTTGTTGTAACATCGCCTCGCGTTCTGTTTGCGACATCAAAGAACCATCCTCTTTCACATAAGGCGCGTTGTGGCGTAACCAATAGTTGAATTTTCGGTGCTCAAAAGCATATACTACAATCTCTGCTTTATATTGCTTGTCGCTTTTTAGGAGTCGAGCAAAAATATTTCTTTCATGTGCTTCATTTTCTCCTTCAACTTCTCCTTCATTTAATTCTTCGGGTGTTGGTTTACCTCTCCAAAATTCATCAAAAGCGACTTTGGCTTCGAGGTAATTGACGGTAGAATCATCCATCATCGAAATCCAATGCGGATGATTTCTGTATTCTTTTAATGTTGATTGGCTTCTTAAGTTAGTTTGTGCATTGGCACTGCTGACAAAAGCCAACAATACCACTCCTGAGCGTATCAGTTTTTTCATGTTGGGGGAAAGGATTTAATGAATTAAGAATTGAGTAGGATTTTTAACTAATGTAAAAGTTATAGTTTTTCCTTGAAATGTACTATACTAAAAAGACTCGAATGGTTTAATGGCAAAATGAATTATTTAAAAAAATGTAGATACTTGTTTTTGGGGCTTATTGTAAGTTTTTAAGTGGGGTATGTATTGAAAATTTCACGCAAAGCGCAAAGGATATAAAAAGTGTTTAGTGTTGAGTGTTTAGTTTTTAGTATAGCGTTGTTAGTTCCGCCGTGGCGGAATCGCCCAAATAAATAATTAAATACTGAATAAAAATAACAGTCAAGAAAAGTAGAATTATAGTATCTTAAAAAAATAAAATAGCACACAAATGCTAGTGTAGATACTTTTGCAACGCTCTCTTCTTAAAGAAAATCACAACTATTTAGCATAAAAAAAGCCCCTATTTTGTAGGGGTAATTAGGGGTAAGTTTGTGCCTGGTTTATTTTAATGTCAATTCCTTATTGTAGGGCATTAAAGATTTTAAATGTTCATTAGCCATTTTTAATTTTAAATCAAAAAATTCATCAATTGTCATTTTTTCAATTGGTTTAACAATTGGTTTCGCTTTTTTATTCTCTAAATTTTTCATAATAATTAATTTTTTAGTGAATTTTTCTTTCTGCTAAAAAAGCTTCGTAATTATAATTTCGCTCTTTCTTAAATAATTCGTAAGGGTAATTTTTTCTTAGACCATAAATGATAAAATTTTCGTGGATTTCATCATAGAATTTATGAATATGTATTTGATATAATCTTGTTCTTGCCTCGTTATATCCTTTCGCGTATATAGCCACATTTGTATATGCTTCGGTAAAATATATACTTGTTTTGGCAACTGTTGCTAATGTTTTTAGTAAATCATTTGTATTTGTTTTTTTACTGTCAAGTATTTTACCATCTTCGTTATACGGACCAAACGCTAAATTGTATAAATCTTTATCTCCTAATTTAGTGCTCAACAAATCATAACGAACAACTTTCTTTATTATTCCACTGTCGCAATCACATTCAAACTTAAATTCTACCTCACTTGTTGGGACAACCGTATACGCATCAATTAACATTCCTAAAAACTTAAAAGACTAAATAATATTAAACTATTGACTATAATTAAAAATGTTTAGCCGTTTTATATTGCTACTAATTTTTTTTGTGGTATTTTATGTAGCAAACCAATATAAAATAGAAATAGTTTTGATTTCGTAATCAGTTGTGAATGTAGGCGAAATTTTTTAGTAACTACAAAATTTTGCACGAATTATTTATACAAAAAAACTTCATAACGATACAAAATAAGGAAACAAATTAGATAATACCTACGCTAATATTTCC
>JBEAZU010000163.1:0-3072 GCA_041169945.1 Bacteroidota bacterium | reverse complement strand
TTCCTTTGCGCCTTAGCGTGAAAAAAAATAAAATTTCACGCCAAGATCGCTAAGAATGTATCAAGCGAATATTTTACTGAAATCACAATACAATGTAGATAAGTTAAAGAGTTTTGTTGCTGAAAAATCCGTGACAATCTGCTTAATCAGCCAAATCTGTGTGCCATTTTGTTTTTATGCTTTGTCAAAGCATACTCCCGCAAGTGCGGGATGGAACGCTGCTCATGCCGCTTGAACGGATAACCGCTGATTTATTCTTAAGATAAGGACATTGGACGTGAACTAACGAAATCGAGTATTTGACCTGCGCCAACGGGGGCACCACTTCGTTCAGACGTGTACCCATACGCTAGCTTGCACCCATGCTATATATATACATTCCCTGATAATACATTTTTTCATGCTTCAATTTAATTCAAAATTGAGCATTCAATGTGTTGTTGTCCCTATTTAGGCATCACAAAATAGATGGGTAAGTCAGCGTCGATAGCCCATCCTGGAGATTTGAATTTTAGTAATTTAGCAACCCTTACGGCTTCTTCCGCACACATGCCTCCAATGGCTTTCAGTACCGTTGCGCCAGTTACTGTACCATTCTCATCGAATTTTATGTGCAACATCACTTCTCCTTGAATTCTGTTTTTCTTTGCTAAAACGGGGTATTTGATGTTTTTATTGATAAAACTATACATAGAATCTTGCCCTCCCTCATAATATTGAGAAACAATAAGTGTCTTCGTTGCTTTTTGGGCATTGGCCTGATTTACCAAAAATAGCGATAAAAACAATCCTAATAGTAAGCCTAATTTTTTCATAGCAGTAGTTTTTTATGGTATATTTATTTGTAAATATAAATTTAAATAAATGGAACATCAATGTATTTATAAAATTAATTCAAGAAAATAATGGATTAATTCTAGTGAATAGGGTTTGCAAATTTGCAAATTCTTTAAGGTTATAATAACTACAGTTGTGTTGATGAAGCTGTTTATTGTCATGGAAACGAAAAATAATGGGTAAAAAATTGGGCTAATTTTGAATAAAATTGAATATATTTTTAACTTAAAAATGATTATGTACGTAAATGTTTTTTGATTTCATATTTTGAGCATATCCTAAAGTATGAATAGTCATAAAATTTGATAATATTTACCATTCTTGGTGTAGATAAATTTCCAATAAATGAAACTATTAAAACATAAAATATTTTCCAATAGCCCATTGATTATCATGTTGGCTTTGTTTTTTTTATTTGGATTCAATACCGTGATGAACGATGTACTTATGCCGCATGTACAAGGCATGTTTAAATTGTCTTTTTTCCAATCTAATTTTGTACAAAGTGCTTTTTTTATTGCCTTCTTGGTTTGTGGTTTGCCTGCAGGTTGGATAATTTCCAAAATTGGCTACAAAAAAGGAATCATGTTGGCTTTGTCGGTCTTGACTTTAGGTCTCCTCTTGTTTATTTTAACACCGGTATTTGGTACTTTTACCATGGTATTGTGGGCTTTATTTATCATGGGTTGTGGTATTACCATAGCACAAGTGGCTGCAAATCCTTACTTAATTTCTTTAGGAAGTTCAGAGACGGGTTCTTATAGGTTAAATTTAGCAGGAATTTTCAATTCATTTGCCCGTATTATCAATACCATTATTGGTGGTTCATTGATGTTTCTCCCGCTAGATTCTAGTATTGCCGAAAAATTTGAAGCCATGAGGGGGCCTTATTTTATTATGGCCGCCGTGGTGTTGATATTTGCCGCTATTATTGGCATCTCTAAATTGCCTGAAATCCACTACGACACAGCACAAGAAGTGGCAACCAAAGACATTAAATCTATTTGGCATTTCAAACATTTGATATTGGGTGCTGGCGCTATATTTTTTTATGTGGGGGCTGAAGTATCTATTGGTGGCGTATTGATAGATTATTTGCATCAACCAAAAATTGGTGGTTATACCCATGAAGCGGCCAATTGGTTGGTAACCGTTTTTTGGATGCTGATGATGATTGGGCGTTTTGTAGGCTTTTTAACCTTACAAAAAGTGCGTGCCGATAGAGGTTTATTGTTTGTGTCTATTATGGCAGTTTATTTTGTATTTGTGGGAATGTTTACCACAGGCTATGTATCATTAAGTGCTATTATGATGTTGGGCTTGTGTAATTCCATTATGTGGCCTTGTATTTTCCCTATTTCAATATCAAGACTTGGAAAATATACCAGTTTGGGTTCTGGTTTATTGATTTCTATGGTGGTTGGAGGGGCAATAATTCCGCTTTTTCAGGCTTATTTAGCTGAAAATGTATTGGGCTATAACTTGAGTTTTGTAGTGCTATTATTTTGTTATGTATATATCCTTTATTTTGCCATGGTAGGAAAAAAATGGGCAGAACAATGTGTGGAAGAAAAGTAATACTGTCTATACTATTTTAAATCTATTTTGTTAGATTCCTCTTTTTCATGCGCAAATATGATTTACTTTGCAATTCATACCCAAATCAAAGCCCATGTCAAGGTTTTATTCTTACCTCAATTCTGCTGCTTATTTACTAGACCAATACAAGGGTGAATTGCCCTTCGCCATTTTTTTAAAACAATATTTTGCGAAGGAGAAAAAATATGGCTCAAAAGACCGTAAGTTAATAGGGGCGTTGTGCTATCATTATTTCAGAACTTGCAAAGCAATTAACCAAAGCAACAAAGAAACACAGCTGTTGATGGCTACTTTCCTTTGCGAAAACCAACCCAATGCCTTATTGGCTTTTTTAAAACCCGATTGGAATAGTCAAATTGAGGCTGATCTAGCGGTTAAAATAGCTTTGCTTCAACCTGAATTTCAAGTGGATACTATTTTTCCATTGGCCCCACATATCAGTGCTGCCATAGATGTGCAAGCTTTTTGCAAAGCCATGTTGGTGCAACCGGCTTTATTTTTACGCCTAAGGCCATCCAAGCATGACAAAGTACTTGAAGCGTTGACTGCTGCCGCCATACCATTTGCAAAGCTAGCGCCCAATACTGTAGCCCTTGCCAATGGCAGTAAAATGCCTGATACCTTAACACTTCATGG
>JBEAZU010000162.1:0-5145 GCA_041169945.1 Bacteroidota bacterium | reverse complement strand
CTGGCATCTATCTTATTCCAATGACTACTTCTTTCAAAGCTTAAGCTATAATTGTGTAAGGTTAAACAATTGATGATAAATAATTTGCCAGAGAGCACTTCGCCTATGCCGGTAATCATTTTAATGGCTTCATTGGCTTGTAAACTTCCCATGATACCTCCTATTACCCCAAGAACACCAGCTTCAGCGCATGTTAAAGATTCTTGAGGTGGTTCAGGAAACAAACAACGATAGGTGGGCCCTTCTTGGTAGTTATACACAGAAATTTGACCTTCAAATTGTAAAATGGATGCGGCAATAAAAGGTTTTTGTACACGTACACATACATCATTGATCAAATAGCGGGTGGCAAAATTATCTGTTCCGTCTATGACAATATCATATAATTCAATGAGTTGCGCGGCATTGCTTGGGCTCAACAATGCTTGGTAGGCATGCACTTCAATGTGAGGGTTTTGGGCGCTGATGGCTTCTTTGGCTTTGAGTGCTTTAGATTCCCCTATTTGTGCTTCTTTAAATAATATTTGTCGCTGTAAGTTTGATATTTCTATGACATCATGGTCTATGATGCCCAAGGTACCTACTCCCGCTGCGGCCAAATATTGCAAGGCTGGGCAGCCTAAACCTCCCGCACCTACCACTAATATTTTTGCTTGTAGCAATAGGTCTTGACCTGATTCCCCTATTTCGGGTAAAATTACTTGACGATTATAGCGACTGTATATTGACATGAATTTGAAATAATTGGGTTGATGGCATTCCTGTGCAATTGGGGTGTTTAAATTTTCTCCAACACCAAGGTAATTTTATTGAAATCGGCCGCGGCATTGATTACCTTTCTAAAATTTTCGAAGATACTCAATGGATAAATAATGTTTTTATAATATTCATGCACAGTGATTTTAACCTTATTGCCTTCTATTGCATAGTTCGAAGTAAAGGCCATGGTACGTTCGCCTTTGTCTTCATAAAACACCTCCATGTGCAAATCTGTAAGATTGCTCACTTTGTAACCTGCTGGAATGTTGAGGGTAATTTCTCTCAAATAGCCATGGTTATGGATATTTTCTACTTCTTGTTGACGCTTGGTATTTTGGTATAATTCAGATTGTCGTCCTATTAATTCGCCCACTTTTAAGAGGTATTTTGCCCCTGCTTTTTCTACCACGGCACTCGATACCATTTCGGCATTGATTTCAAGCGGCAATAGTGGTGCCTGACCATTCATCTCGTCATGTAGGATTTGGAGATTGCTCACTTTGCCATCTTCCGCAGATGATTTTACCAAAGATTCGCCAATTTCTTTTCTTTTTTCATCGGTCAATAAACGGAGGTAGGGTTGCAAGGCTACAGCGGTATGGCCCGACATCGTGGTTTTGTATTTGATGTTTACTGCCTCCAAATCAGGTTGAAAGCGGATGTCAAGGTAATGGTTATGGTAACTTAATTGATAATGGCTGGCGGGTATAAATTTAATGATGTCGACGGCAATGCTTTTTTTGCCAGTGGTAACTGGATTGAGGTACATGCCATAATTGTGGCTCCAATAATGCGGAAAAAATGGATAACGGTAAGCATATTCATAAGGAGCAATGTATTGGTCTAATGATTCAATGTAGATCAAGTAATTGTCTAAAAAGCCTAAATACTCAAATGTTGGATCAAATTTTTCTTCGTTCCTGTCAGAAGTAATCACCAGTTGGTGTTTAATGCCTGCTTTGGTCAAGGCGGCAGCCATGAGTCTAAGCATACCAAATTTACTGGCCACTTTTTTGTCAAGTATACTTTCAATAAAAAATCCTTCTTTGTCGACATTGTCATTGATCAAAATGTTGTTTTTGATGTAATGCTCAATCATAATTACCTTTTCTTCTTCTGTATTGGTTTTGGTAATGCCTATGGTTTTAAGCATTTTTTCTACAGGTTTTAAGGCTTTTTGATTTTGCCAATAATAGACGCGGTCATAATTGGCTTGGGCTTCGGTAGACCATCGAAAAAGTTTGGTTTTCCCGTTGGCATCTAATTTATAATTGATCCGCATTTTATTGGCATTGTAGGTGCTAAATTCCTCTTTATGCAATGCCGGTATTTCTTTGACACTGAAACCTATATACCGTTTTTCTGTGTTGGTGCTGTCTTTGGCAATGGCCTCCGGCAAACCATTATAGGATTTACTAATGAAACGGAGGTTGACTGGACTAATCAATTCAAAATCAACATTTCTGGCTATAATGCTTGATTGAAAAATTTCTCTACTATAAAAATTTGGTGCAGTATGAAGAATATAAAAATATTCAATTTCACAATTTTTTTCGGCTCCTTCTATGGCAAATATTTTGTAAGCACCGGCATTTTCGAGGTTTTCCACTTCTTTGATATTCTCCTTATTGAGTACGATTACTTTGCCTTCTTTGGTAATGACACGCACTTTAAGGTCTACAATATTGATTACCTCTTGCATAGAAATGTATACTTTATTAAAACTTTCTAAGGCTTGATCGGTATTCACCCTGATGATTTTATGGATGAGTTTGTAACATTCGGGTGCGCCTTGGGCATTGTAAATGTATTCTATGCCTCTTTTGTCTTTTAAGAGCAATGCTTCTTCTTTTTCATCTGCGGAAGCAATAGGCATCAATGTTCTTTTTTCTTCCCAATTATAGTTTTCGTATTCAAAGGTGTTGGCCAACAATACAAATGAATAGCTGCTTAGCAATAGACCGATTAAAAAAGATTTTATAAACATATAGTAGATATTATGATGATGAATATTATTTAGCCAATACCACAACTTCTTTATACGCTTTGTGGAGAGCCGCAATCATTTGATTCCATGCTTTGAAACTAGGCTTTTCGACTAATAACGCATTGATATACAAATTTCTTGTCAAGAGAATGCTATTGTTTTGTGTACGGTAGGAAATAGTAAAACCAAAATACTCATTTTGAAATGCCATGTTTTGGGGTAAATAACTGACTTTATATCCAGTCGGAATGGCCAAATTCACCATAAATTTATCGGTGTATTTATAATCGCGCTCCACGGGTAATTGTCTCGAACTGTCTAGATCGGCATGTTGTAAAAGTTTATCTAAATGCAGGTTAACATATATTTCATTTTGAATGGTTTTGGCATAGTCTTCTACTTTAAAAGCATAATTGATGGCAAGTGCTTCGTCACGATTAGCCATTCCTGAGGTGGTATAATTTTCTAGAAAAAATTTATTGTTTCCTTTTTCCAGGTAGCCGACTAAAATTTCTTTTTCTTGCGCTGCCGGTTTTGCGATTAAGGAAGGTACCAAATCAAGTTTTGAATAACCATTTAACACTACTTTGCCATTGCCTTGTATGGTTTTTCCTTGGATGTTGATACTGAGAGAATCATACCGTTGGTTTCTTTCTTGGCTTATTGTTGGGACCGTTTCTTGTATAAAGGTGTTGTCATCAATTGCCATCAAACATTGTTTACCCTGAATCATGTCTGTCGGCAAGCCATAGGGGGTATAAATGCCGGTCGCATCTAAGTACACATATTTGCCATTCACTTTGGCTGTGGCAATCATGTGGTTGGCAGCACTTGGTGCGGGGTTTTCATCAAAAGTATAGGGAATATGCCTAGAACCAATCCAGGTCAAATGGGCTTCGATTTTCGCACAGCGCAACATATAGGTTAAGATACTGGCCATGTCTTTGCAATCGCCATATCGTTTTTGAAATACAGAACTGGCCTCTCTTGGTATAAACCCACCATAGCCATCTTCAAAAGCAATGTATCGGATATGGTCTTGTACCCAATAGAATATTTTTTTTGTTTTTGCGGCGTCATCATTGCAGTCCAATACCAATGAATCGACCACTTTTTGAAGTGCAGGGTCTTCTTTAGCATTCACATTTTTGACAAATTTGTGAAAAAATTGGTAGAGCGCCGGTACGGTCGATAAATTGGTCTGCGGTTTTCCTTGTACCTCTATTTCGTCTATATATATGATAATATGCGGGGCATAGTATCGAATATTAGGACTACCATTTTCAGATGGAAACCCTTTTAGGTTTTTGGCTGTCCAGGTATAAGTAGTTTTTTTACCTTCTTGTTGTGTTGAAAAGTTGATTTGAGCTGTTTCTAATCCAAACAGTTTGTATTTAATTTTAATACGGGCATCTACGGTAACTTTATAGGTGGATGCTAAAACGCTTAAATGATCTGCAAAAAAATAGCCATTTAAAAACCTGGGCTCTTTAATGGTTTCCTGGTATTGTAATATGGTTATTGCTCCTGCTTTGATGCTCGGAAACAAGAAACTAATGCGTTTACTGTCATCATAAAAAATGCTACCACCCATGTCATTTTGTGTGCTAAAATGGCTAACTTTTACTGTTTCCATTTTTCCTTTTTGAGTAGGACTTAAGGTTTTGGCTTCGATATAATCGATGGCTACAAACTTCGATTCATAGATGGATTTCTCTGCATAAATATTGGCTTTATCAGAGAGGTGCAACATTTCTGAATAATTCTTGGATTTAATCCTCACACTGTCGTGCTTAAGGTCTATGGTCAAATGTTCACTTTTTTGCAGGTATAGGGCCAATTCTCCTTGGTGTTCATTTTTAATGGATTCAAATGAAGGATTATTTTGAGCATTGAGGGTCGAAAACAGCAGGCAACATGCCAGCACAAAAGCCACCAACATGGATTTAAAATTAACAGTAAAGCTCATTAGCCGCTAAAGGTTAGGATGATAAAATGGTGTAATACTGGTTTGTTATTCCTAGGGCATGCATAGGCCTAGCTGAAGGAATAATTTGAATTTACTAAAGTACAAATTTTACAAAATAAACCTTTCATACTTGGTACTTATATCATCCCAAAGAGATTTGATAATGGTTTCTGCGGATTCTATGGCCTCTATATGTGCGGAAACTTGGCCAATTTCTAATTCCCCTTCTACTACATCTCCTTCAAATATTCCTTTTTTAGACCTGCCTTTTCCTAAAAGTGTTTGCAGTGTTGCTTTGTCGGCTCCGGCTTCTTCTGCTTTTTGAATGTCTTGGTAAAATTTGTTTTTCAATAACCTCACCGGGGTCAGTTTTTTCAAGGTCAATACCGTATCTCCTTCTTGCGCTTGGATCACTTGCTCTTTATACAAT
>JBEAZU010000161.1:0-4621 GCA_041169945.1 Bacteroidota bacterium | reverse complement strand
CCAAAATCATCTGTTCTAAACGTATGTTTCAAAGGCACCGACCAATGTCGTCCAATAAGCGAATCATAGAGCACCACTTGTACGGTATCGTTGAAGCGAGAATGGTCAATTCGATAGGGATTAACACTTCTAGAATCCCATACAGAATAGTATTCTGCAATTTTTACCCATACACAATCTAGCTTAATTTCCTCATCTACTTCGATGATACTAATTTCCCCTTCGGCAATAGAAGAGGTATCCTCACTGATGATGGTTTGTTGCTTTCGAGGATCAAAAACTGATTTTTGCGTTTCAGCATAATCTTCATACTCATCTCCTTCATCTTCATGAATAATGTTGGTATCGGCTTCAACGGGTAAAATATCAGGTACTTTGATATTAAAAATATCCCCTCCTTTTCCTTTGGTCGTTTGTGCATAGGTTGATAAAACCACAAAAGTAAGAAAGAGGAGAACAAAACTTGACTTCGTAAGGTGTTTGGTAAACGGTATGAATATTTGTTGCAACAATTTTTTGTAATTTGTTTTGACTTCAAAAATAGCAAATAATAACTACAAAAAATAGCCTTTTATAAGATCTCGTTCAAATCAAACCTATGGGATGAATCAATTTTTGAACAACAAACAATTTAACTTCCAATACAAAAACAATAGGCGGGCTATATCCCTTTTTGTATCATTGCTAAAAATTCCATCATCAGGGCCACACCTAAATGTATTATAATTCCGCCATAAATAGAACGGGAATAATAGGCCAATATACCCAATATATACCCTCCGAAAATAGAAGAAATTGCCTCGCCCAATGGCTTGCCAAAATGAAACAAGCAGTACAAAGTAACCATAGGCATAATCGCTCCTTTGCCTAAATATTTACCAATAGCCAGTACCATAAACCCTCTAAAAACAAATTCTACAGCCACAAAATCCAAACTATAAGCCGTTTCAAACAATAATATTCCTTGCCAATTTTCTAAATCCAACAAGTGTATAAACCCTATACCTGCGTATACAGGGTAATCTTCTAAGAAATCTTTTTGGAAAGACGCCCAAAGTAATAAAGGAAACATTAAAAAAATCATTATTAAATATGGCCTTGCATCAAATGCTTTATTGAACCCATATAAAGCTTGTGATTTGCTATCATAAACCAACCAATAACATACCAAAGGAATAAAATACAACAATACTGAAACTACATTCGTTGTACAACTCTGTATAAACCAAAGTGTTTCTACAGAACAATGTTTCCCCAAATATATTCGGTGAAAATTAAACGCTTCATTCAACATTAAGGTACCCAACAAGCATAAAACAGTACCCCACATTTGCTTATTTTTAATCAAATGGGTTTTATGATAAAAAAAAAGGTAAGCTAAAATAGAAACCACATAGGGTATACCATAATATAAAAAACAAATAGGGTAATAGAGATTTGTACCTCTATAATTTAACCTCATAAAATGTTCAAAATCATAATAATAATTAACAGACAATAACGCGGAAAGAAATAGGAATGTAAAAATTAAATAGCCAGCATTAAATTCCTCTTTTGAAAAAAGAACTACCAGGTTAAATGTTTTTTTCATAGTTACTTTTCGATATTCTTATCAATTCCAATGCATACAAGATGCTAATAAAAACATGTATAGGTTTACCCTACTTCAACCTAAAGTTGAAAGTCGATTTAAATTCCTATTAAAAAATATGAGCCCTGTTTAATATAAATTATAAAAGTTTAGAAATTATACGATACATTTCTAAACTTTTATAATTTTCAATTTCAAAATTTTACATGACTAAACTTTTAATGTCTCGCAGCCAAATACCTTTCGGCATCTAAAGCAGCCATACACCCTGTTCCTGCAGCGGTAATCGCTTGGCGATACACATGGTCTTGCACATCCCCACAAGCAAAAACACCACTCACGTTTGTGTTGGCCGTACCTGGTTTCGTAATGATATACCCACTCTCGTCCATGTCAATAATACCTTTAAAAATATCGGAATTTGGTTTGTGACCAATGGCAACAAAGAAACCAGTTACGGCTTTTTCGGTGATGGCACCCGTATTTACATTTTTCACTTTAAAACCTGTAACCCCATCTTTGCCTAAAATTTCTTGTGTTTCAGATTCCCAAAGGATTTCAATTTTAGGATTGGTCATCACACGTTTTTGCATGATTACCGAAGCCCTCATTTGGCCTTCTCCCCTACGCACAATCATGTATACTTTAGTGCATAAATTGGCTAAATAAGTCGCTTCTTCACAAGCCGTATCGCCAGCACCCACAATGGCTACCTCTTGTCCACGATAGAAAAATCCGTCACAAACCGCGCAAGCAGAAACGCCAGAGCCATTTAAGCGGGTTTCACTTTCTAATCCCAACCATTTGGCAGAAGCCCCTGTTGAAATAATAACCGTTTCGGCTTCAATCACCAAGGTATCGTCGATGGTTACTTTTTTAATTTCGCTTGTAAAATCAACAACTGTGGCTGTTCCAAAACGAACTGATGCCCCAAATCTTTCGGCTTGTGCTTGAAACTGCACCATCATTTCAGGACCAGTAATGCCTTCGGGATAACCAGGAAAATTCTCTACATCATTGGTCATGGTTAATTGTCCACCAGGTTGAAGTCCTGTATATAAAACAGGTTTTAAACCAGCTCTAGCAGCATAAATAGCAGCGGTATATCCCGCAGGGCCAGACCCTATAATTAAGCATTGTACTTTTTCGTTTGACATATTTGTTAAATTTTGAATGCTGAATTTTTAATTTTTAATTGGAAAATATTCGTTTTTTCAAGAAGAATTTCCAGCCATTGAATGCGGCTACAATTTGCGAATAAAAGTTAATAGTTCACAGTTTTTTAGTTCAGAGTTTTCAGTGTAGGGTTTTCAGTTTGCAAATTCAAGGTCATTTAGTTAACAAATCTTGTTATTTTTAAATCTGTAAAAACTCGCTTAATACGCCAAATCTGTGTGCAATTTGGCCTCGTTTTTCAATGGGGTTCTTTGTCAAAGAATTATCCCGCAAGTGCGGGATGGAACGCCGAGGAAGCGGACTCGCGAATTTTATCCTGAACTAATCGACAATACCCTATACTCAGTACTCTGTACCCTGTACCCTGTACTATGTACCCTATACCCTGTACCCTGTACTAAAATGGCGGCTCGTCAAAATTATCTGCTGGCGAAGCAAGGTCATTCATTTTACTTGCAAACGTTTTTGCTCCTCCAGAGACATCAAACTCGCTTGTTTTCACATCAGGAAAAGCATTGAATGAGGGACCATCGGCAAAGAAATTATCGGTTTCCCAATCAGAAAACTTGGTGAATTCGCCTTTAAACCTAAGCGGCACCGTATCTAAAGAACCGTTACGATGTTTGGCGATAATTACCTCCCCTAAGCCAAGGGTAGAATTACCATTTTCATCTTCAGTAATTTTATAATATTCGGGTCTATACAAGAAAATAACCATATCGGCATCTTGCTCAATAGAACCTGATTCCCTCAAATCCGAAAGCATTGGTCGTTTATCTCCTCCTCTTGTTTCCACCGAACGACTCAACTGCGAAAGCGCCAATACCGGCACTTCTAATTCTTTAGCCAATTGTTTCAAGGCCCTTGAAATGGCGGCAATTTCTTGTTCACGATTACCAGGACCACCTTTGCCACTATCGGCAGACATCAATTGCAAGTAATCGATGATGATTAATTGTATATCGTGTTGAGCTTTTAAACGGCGACATTTTGCCCTTAATTCCAAAATACTCAAAGCAGGCGTGTCATCAATAAAAATAGGTGCTTCGGTTAACGCTTTGGTTTTATTGACTAATTGCCCCCACTCTGCTTCAGTTAAATCTCCTTTTTTTATTTTCTCCGAACCCAATTCTGCTTCAGCAGACAGCAACCTGTTTACCAACTGCACCGAAGCCATCTCCAAAGAAAATATGGCAACACCTTTTCCAAATTGCACCGCAGCATTACGCATCGCAGACACAACAAAGGCCGTTTTACCCATACCAGGACGAGCAGCAATAATCACCAAATCACTTTTTTGCCAACCAGAAGTTACCCGATCTAAAGCAGTGAAACCACTTGGCACCCCTGTTAAACCATCGGTTTGTTTACTTCTTTCTTCCAATTCTATCATCGCTTGACGCATCAAATCTTTCATATTTGACACTGACTTACGGATATTACTTTCGGCAATTCTAAATATTTCTGACTGCGTGCGGTCTAACAATTGAAACACATCAGTGGTGTATTCAAAAGCATCGGTTTCAATTTTAGAGGCAATCGTAATCAATTCTCTTTTAACGGCTTGTTCCACAATAATACGCGCATGGTATTCAATGTTGGCCGAAGAATTTACTTTATAAGTAAGTTGATTCAAGTAAAAAGGCCCTCCAGCAAACTCCAAATCTCCATTGGTACGTAGCTGTGAGGTAACGGTCATTAAATCAACTGGCTCAGATTTCCCAAACAAATCCCTGATTGCCGTATAAATGCGTTGGTGTGCTTCTTTGTAAAAACTTTCAGGTTTTAAAATATCAATCACCGTAGTAAGCGCATCTTTCTCTATCATCAAGGCTCCTAAAACGACCTCCTCTA
>JBEAZU010000160.1:0-12289 GCA_041169945.1 Bacteroidota bacterium | reverse complement strand
CAGCATGTTTTGTTTTACAATTTTCAACTCGCTTACGCCACAGTACATAACTACTAAATTTTAATTGTTTTTTCATGAAGGCTTTTACCTCTGCCTCACTTAATCCAAACTGAAATTTAATCGCTTCAAATGGTGTTCTATCTTCCCAAGCCATTTCTATTATTCTATTCATTTGGCTTGGGGTTAAACTGTTTTTTTCTTTTTTAACAATATCTTCTTGCATATAGGCGAGCGGAGAAGCTAAATCGCTGTAATAGCAATACTTGTTATTTTCCAACATTGTAAAGTTCTTCTAGTTTTTTAAAGCGATAATCAAAAATTTCTTTCAATTTATGCTTGATAAATAGTGCATTCGCTATTTTCCCTATAAAACCAAAAGGTATTTTGTAATGTACGATGTCTATCATTTCAATCCCGCCATCTACTTCTTTTAAAAAATGCTTATGATGCCATAAGGTATATGGGCCAAAACGCTGCTCATCCACAAAATAATGCAGGTGTTTTACATGCGTAATCTCTGTTACCCAGTGCATTTTTAAGCCTAGAACAGGCGTTACATCATATTCTATAATTTGTCCAGGGTACATTTCTTCAATGTCTTTTGCATCCGAAACAATTGTAAAGCCCATATAACTTGGTGTGATCTTCGCCAAATTTTTGGGCGAGCGCATAAATTCCCAAATGGTATTTATATCACTTTTTAAAAATTGTGTTGTTTTGATAGTATGTAGCATGATTATTTGTGTTTAATGATTTATTAAAAGTGTTAAACAAATATAGCGGTATTTACGGCAGTAATATGCATCTTGATGATGTTTTTTAGGATAAATATTATGCATGATGGATTACGAATTGTTTAATCACGTTGGGATGTTTTTTGGGATCATTAGCCATCAACTTTAGCGATAAAATGGTGAGGGCGGGGCCTGAACTTACATCATTCAACTCGTCTTAAAATCTCAAGTGTGATATACCTTTGAATACTGCCTCCGTATTTGATGTCGCCTTCCTTTTTTTAATTATCTTTGGTTTTGTATCTCAATTAAACTGTTCAGCTTTGAAACGTATTCCAGTGACCATACTTACCGGCTTTTTAGGCGCTGGCAAAACCACTTTATTGAACCAAATTATTGCGGATCATGAAGGCATGCAATTGGTGGTAATAGAAAATGAATTTGGGCAAATAGGGGTTGACAATGCCTTGGTGGTAGCACTCGATGCTAAAGTCTTTGAGTTGTCAAATGGTTGTATTTGCTGTAATTTGAATGAAGATTTATTGGCAGTATTAAGCCAATTAATTCAATCTAATGAAACCATTGACCATTTGATTATTGAAACTACTGGCATGGCTGATCCTGGTCCGGTGGCCTTGAATTTTATTGCAGATGAGCATATTCAGCAATATTTCAAGCTAAATGCCATCATTGCCTTGGTAGATGCGCAGTTTGTAGAACAACAATTAGAAAGTCAAGAGGAAGCGGTGAAACAGATTGCTTTGGCCGATTTGATATTGATGAATAAAGTCGATAAGGTTGAGCCTTATCAATTGGATGTACTGGGAAATATTGTCGCTAAAATTAATGACCAGGCACAAGTTATTCCCACCACTTTTGGCAAAGTGACGGGTTTGGATTTACTGCTTCTAAATGCCTTTGATAAGGAGGTGGTTTTGAATTCTGCCTTGGTGAAATTGGCTCAAAATAAAAGTACTGGGCAATATACTTTCGCTAAGCCATTGGTAGATCAACCTAGTTTTTTGAGGACAATCCATAAACACCAAACGGTGCATAGTCATTCGTTTAAATTTTCAGCCCCCATAGATTTTTTAAAATTTGAAATGTGGGTAAATATGATGTTAAATATTAATCCTGATAGTATTTATAGAATGAAAGGTATTTTGAATATTGATGATTTTGATCAAAAAATTATTTTTCAATCGGTCTATAACCAACATGTTTCAACTTCTGGAGGCCATTGGAAACCTAATGAAACTCGTGAATCTGTTTTGGTAATTATTGGTAAAAATTTAAACCGTGAGATGTTACAGAATGGTTTAGAACAAATAATGGTTACTGCTCTTTAAAATAGAAAAGGGTACCATGTATGAATTCATGATACCCTCCAATAATCTGCTTTATGTTTTATTGTATCACTTTTTGGGTTGTACCATCAGTGTATTTGTAAATCACCAAACCTTGATAGTTTTTTTCTACTTCTTGACCTTGTAAGTTTACAATGCTTGAAATTGTTTTTTGCTGCGTATCGTTATTTTCTGTAATGCCATCAATGGTTTTGACAAGATTCACTGAAAAGGCATTCGTATTTATCGCTAGCCTTTGTGTAAAAACTAAATCTGGATCACCAATTTCTAATCTGACTATATACGTATGGCCTATGGTTAAACCTGTGAAAATGAAAAATTGTTTTTCATTATGTAAACCATTGCTTTTTTGACAATTGATAACATATTGTTCACTGTAATCAGGGTCGCCTAAGGCTACTGCAAATTCAAAATTACTATTGCTGCTGCTTATTTCAAAGCTTGTATTTTCACTAGTGGCCACAAATTGATAAAAGGCATCGATTACATTTTCATTGCTTAAGGCTGTCATGCAAGAATTGTAGCCACTTCTGCCAATGCTATAATTTGAAAAATCGTCTAATACAGTTTGGTTATACCCTAAACTTAAAGGATTAAAAAAAGTTTCGCCTTTACTTTCGATACAAGTGGCTGTACTGAAAATAGACGTATTTGATTTGTAATAATTTGTAGTCGCACAGGCTGAAGTGGTCGTTGCTTCAATATAAAAATTGTTGCCATCAGTAAATTGTTGAGAATAACCACTAAGCGTATTTTGATTTACATTGTATTCAAGTTTTTCCCCGTTTGCAAACCAAGTATAGGTCACTTCTGGGTCAAAACTAGCGTACTTCATTTCAAAGGTATTATTTTGTTCATGGCAAAAATAGGGTGGATATATTTCAACCGATAAATTGGGTACACTGTTGGTTTTGATACTGAGTATATTCGAGCTTGTGTTTTCTTCCGATTTACAGTCAGCCGAAGAATTAAGTACCAATTTGATAAATTTTCCAGCATCACTATAAGTTGGTTTGTACGTAAATTCACTGCTGTCTCCTCCAACCAATTCATCGTCTAGGTACCATTGGTAACTTGGTGTAAGGCCTTCATTGGTAGTAATAGCCGTAATTTTGAGGTGATCTCCTAAGCATATTTCTTGTTTAGGGGCGCTAATAATAGCGGTAGGATTGCATACATTTTGTGCAAATGTAGGGGTAATACCTATAAAGAATATACTAAATTGAATAAAACGGTAAGCATTTAATTTTAACATGTTTTTTTGTTTTTAATTGTTAGTGTTAGTATAACTATAGTGACCACTGAATTTTTAAATACGTTGCAACAGTGATGCTTTTTTTTGAAAAAAAAATCTTTAACCTTTATTGAATTAAATATTCAGGGTCGTCTAATAGCGATTGTTCTTGAAAATCAAGCGCTAAGTCTTTGATGAGTTTTGCTTTGGTCGTTCGATGCAAAATAAAGATTATCAATAAACCTCCGGTCAATACTAAAAATAAGACATGGGCATTGAACCAATACAGAATAATGGTTAGCATAGTACCTGATTCTAGGATGGCATACTTAATTAATAGAGCCGATCTATACTGGTTTAGCTTGCTGACTAAGGTCGGTGATTGTTTGATACTATTTATTTTAGCATTAAAATAAGCTCTTGCTCCCAAACTTACGCCCATGGTCACTACAAATGCTATGGCTAAATTGATGACCAATATTTGGCTCAGATAAGATGTCGTGTTTGGCGCAATGTTGACTACTGTAAAGGTTAAGAAAACCAATTGGCCAACCAACATCGCCAAATGAAGGAGGTTTAAAATGCTGAAGTATTGTTTTGAGGTTTGCTTCATTTCGATTGTATTTAGAGAATTGTATAGGCTAAAATATGATTTTTGATTTGAAACACAAAATATAAGGGCATTTTTGTCAGGGCAAACGCATTAAAATGGTGTTTTTATTTGAATGAATAGAAGATACAAAGAAGCATAATCAGCGTTTATCCGCATAATCTTCTCAATCTGTGTTCAATTTTTATTTATTATGTGGAATTATATTTTTTTCACGCTTAGGCGCAAAGGGAAAAACACGCAAAGCGCGCAAAGGTATGGTAGCACAATCAAGCCAAATGATTGAATTTTTATTGTCTAAAGGATTGTAGTTTCAGTAAAGCATTGTTTTACTGAATCTTAGTGATCTTTGCGTGGAATACTTAGCGCCCTTTGCGTGAAATTTTAAGTGATTGGTTTACAAAAAAAACTAAATTTTACTTCAAAATAGAAGTAAACAAATTAATCATTTCCCACAGAAAATCATCTAGCACCTTACCTTGTCCTGAATGAATAATGGTCTCTTGGTCATTTTTAGAAAGCGTATTCTGATTTCATTGTTTTTATGCTCCATCAACTACCTAGCGCAAATGCATTCAAATAAATTGGCTTAAAAAGCTTTAGCCCAAGCCAATCGACAGGAGAGGCGGCTAGAATTTCATCACAATGTTGTAATTTATTTATGCATCATCTTCTAGCTGAAACAAATGCAGGGTAAATTTATCGGGATGTCAAGCCTTTTTCCTTTAGGAGAAGGCTTGGGATGAGGCCTGAATCAGTTAATTTAGGATGGTATTGTTTTAATTCCTTTGCCCTAATCTAATACCCAAATTATTTTATCTTTCTACGATAAAAACTTATCTTGCCATAAATACATTCATTATGAAGCCATTACTTTCTCTTTTACTTATTGCACTATTGTTTGCTTGTGGTCAGCATGACTCTCCTGAATCAAAGGTAAATATTGCTAAAAAGGATACCCTATCAAAGGCAACGCCGAGCACCGAAAAAGTGGTGAAAGAAGAATCAGGAACTGCATTTACCAAAGTATTTGAGCAACAAACACTCTCTAACGCTGATTCGGTGACTACACTTTTTATGAAAAGCAGTAGTACCATTAAAGTGAAGAAAAACACCTTTGTGTATGCCGATAATAATCAACCCGTAAATGAGCCTGTAGTGATTAAATACAGGGAAATTAAACAAGTAACAGACGCTATAGGAAGCAGTATTTCAATGATTTATGACAGTGCTGGCATAAAACAAAATTTCGAAAGTGCTGGCATGTTTGAGTTTTATGCTTATACCAAATCTAGTGGTAGAATTGTGAAAATTGCCAAGGGTAAATCCGTTGAAATTAATTATGCCACCGATGTCAAAGACAATGATTATAACCTTTACCAATACCAAAACCAAGCGCAAAATTGGACTTACCTTTCCCGTGCTTCTCATTCGGCTAAAATAACGAAAGCGCAAAGTAAAGCTGATTTTGCTATTCCTGTAAAACCTCGTAAACCCGCCAATAACGGAACGGCCTTCGACTTGGATATTGATGTGGATAAATTTCCGGAATTAAGTTCCTACAGGGGCATTGTGTGGGAATATGCACCTGAATCTAAAGCCGATAATCCGACTGCCAACAAATGGATATTTGCTGAAAATTGGGATAAAGTATCTTTAGACGCCTACACCCAAATAAAAGGCTGTTATAAAATTACCTTAAGTGCCAAAAAGAAAACCTTTACGACGGTCATTAAACCTGCTTTAACAGGCAACGATTATCAAGTGGCCATGCAAAAATACCAACAAGCGATGCTGCAATACCAGCAAAAACAGCAAACCACCAACAAAACCATTACCTTAAAAATTAATGATTTTGGCATTTATAACATTGATAGAATTGCCAGTATCAAAAATCAATATACCATAGAAGCTGATTTTGAATTAGAAAATAGTACAGAAAATTGTGCTGAAAAAACGGTGTATTTGATTTATAATCAAAATAGAAATGTGATTGCTTATACACAAAATGGACTAAATACGTGGCGAAAATTCACTTTTGATGCCAAAATGACTGACAATAACCTTTTAATGATTTTGCCTCATAATAAAATTGCCATTGGAAATGCGGCAGATTTTGAACTCATTAAAAAGAATAAACATAAGTCTTACCGTTTTAAATTGAAAGTTTTAGAGAAGTCTATTGATAATATTACTGAACTGAATACTGTTTTTTGATGGAAAGCTAATGCTATCGACTATATGATTTTTTAGAATATCGTCATCAATAGGGTATTTGTGTTTCCTTATTATGGGGGCAATTTCCCTAGTTTGCTTATTTTTTTAACGGCTTTGTTTCTTTTAAGTCAGATATTGATAGCTTTATTTTTCTAATTGCCGTTTATCAATTAAATTGGCTTGTCTAGATTCATTTTCCTTTGCAATCAACTATGAAAACATACCTTAGCATTTTATTGTTTTTGCTTATACATTTGGCGCAGGCCCAACCACTTTTGCCCGTTGAAATTAATAATAAATGGGGTTTTATCAATGCTGAGGGCAAAGTGGTCATTGATGCAAAATACGAAATGCCTATTGATTTTAATGACAATGGGCTTGCAATTGCTGTGAGCCATCAAAAATATGGCATTATCAATCAATTAGGCATTGAAGTAATTCCTCCTCACTATCAAGAATTAATGTGGCTAAGCAATACCTTGTTGAGCTATAGAAAAGAGGCACTTTGGGGGGTAATTAACCTGAAGGAACAAACAATCATCCCTGCCCAATTTTTAGAAATCGCCATAGCGGATAATTTTATTCATGCTTATGCTAGTCATCACCATAGCATATTTAACCTGTCAGGTAAAAATATCATAGCCCCGACCAATTTTATAGTTAAGAAACTAGCGAATTATTGGCTTGTTGAAAATGAACAATTAAAGTTAGGACTTTTTGATTTGGATGGTAGAGAATTGTTGCCAAGTATTTGCGATAGTATTCTTCCCGTTCATGACAGTTTGCTTTTTTTTAAAACCGAACTAGGTTGGCAATACAAAACCAATCAACAAAATATTGCGGATGTTCATTGGAAATCGGTTAAAATGTTGGTCGGAAATTTGGTTTGTGCTGAAGTACTTTTGGGGAAACATGCTCTTTTTAATACCATGACGCAAGATTATATAACTGAAAATGATTTTTCGGATTTTAAAGTGGTTGACAATATTATTCTTGGCCATAAACATCATCATTTGTTCGCCTTTGATTTGAAGGGTAAAAAATACCCATTTGACGATTACGAAGAGATTAAACCAATAGGGTTTGGCTTATTTTCGGTTAAAAAGAACCATAAGTTTGGCGTGGTGAATGATAAAAATGTGCTTATTTTACCCCTTGATTTGACACAGGTTTTACCTTTTATGTATACGGTTACCATTTTTCAAAAAGACTCTTTATGGGGTATAATCTCTAAAAAGGGGGATATTCTTGCAAAAGCTTTGTATGCTAAAATAGAATTGACCGATGGACATGCTCGCCTGTATAAACATGGGGAAGAAACCGCCATAAGGTTTAATGCCGAAGGAGATATTGACGCCAATTTTAATGCCTTAAACACCATTCATATTGGTGCCAAAAAGAAAATACATCATAGTACCCATCTAAAAAAAGTGGATCCCGTGTATGCTAGCAATTGTTTTGCTTTGTTTCATGATGGGGAAGCGGTGGGGAGCCTTGTTCATCGCGATATGATTAAACAAGCTTTTACATTATTCAATACTTGTACCAATGCGCCTATTAAAAGTAATGTAAAACTTTTAGATGCGAATTTAGAAGAATTTACCGATCATGAAGTGGCTGCTTGTATCATAGAGGGCGGAAGTTTTGGGGTATTACACAAAAATGGACATGTACTAACCAGTATAGAGGTGATGGAAAATGGTAAACCTGTGCACCAACATATTACCTATGTGGGCAGTTTTGTAGAAGGTTTGGCCAGGATTTGTGTGGGTGGTGAGGTGAATTTTAACCTTAAAACTGAGGTGCTTTCTGGGTTAACGTACTATTTTGATGTAGAGAATGTGAAGGGTGGCTCTTGGGGGTACATCGATTCAAAAGGTAGTATTGCGATAGCGCCTATGTATCAAAAAGTAGAAAATTTTAGCCATCAAACGGCTATCGTACAACGCCAATCTTTATGGGGGATTATTAATTTGCAAAACCAAGTGGTAATGCCCATACAATACAATGCTATTCAACGAATGCCCAATACCAATGATAGTTTATTGTTGGTAGCCGAAGATAAGAATGAAAAAGGTGTGCTTAATTCCCATGGTGATATTGTGGTCGCCATCAATTATGACGAATTAAAACCTATACAAGAAGGTGTTGTGTCGGTGAAGAAAGGTGGGAAATGGGGTTTTATGGAAGTGCAATCAAATAAAGGTTCCTCCATGATATACGATGAAGTACATGCTTTTAGTGATAGTTTATGTGCGGTAAAATGGCAAAAAAAATGGGGCTTTGTAAACCATCAGTTCAAGGAGGTAATTACCAACAAATATGAAAGCATCAGTAATTTTAGCCATAACCTCGCTTTTGTTCGCGAAAACAACCACTTTGAAATTGTCAACAAAAAAGGGGAGGTCGTTTCTGATCTTAAACTGAAAGAAGTCTTTGATTATGAACATGGGGTGGCCATTGCCAAAAAAAATGATGGTTATGGTTTAATCGATACCAAAGGACATTGGATTGTGAATCCTAAGTTTCATAAAATTTTGCCTTTTAATAAACACCAAACGGCCATTGCGCATGCTTCACCTGGCAAGCATGTATTGATCAATACCAAAGGCGAACACATTACTTTTCACCAATTTGATTCGATTGATGATTTTCATGAAGGACTAGCTTTGGTAAAACTCAATGGTAAATATGGCTATGTGGACACCCTTGGCAATTTGATTATTGAGCCCAAATATGAAGAAGCGCATGCTTTTAGCAATGGCTTGGCTAAGGTGAAATTGAGTAAGAATGAGGCCCAGGCCTTAGCCGATCTTGCGCATGCTAAAAAGCATCAAAAGTATTCTTTTATAAATCCCAAGGGCGAAATTGTTATCGCTGATTTAGTATATGACCATATCCATGCTTTTAGTAATGACATGGCTTTGGTATACCTCAAAAATGAAAAATTTTTCATCAATAAAACTGGTTTGCCTGAATTAGATTTGAAAAATAAAGACCTTGAAATTGTTTCGGGCTTTGAAGAAGAAAAAGCCGTGGTAAAACATAAATGGACCCATAGGGAATATTATATAGACAAAGATGGCGATAAATTATTTGGGAAAACTTTTGAACAATGTCGCCCTTTTAAAAATGGTATTGCCATTGTAAAAGAGGAAGGTAAATTTGGCTTACTTGCTGAAAATGGTACCTTACTGGTTGACTTTAAGTATGATGACATCAAAGGGTTTGAAAATGGTTTTTCAGAAGTAAACCTGATTCGTAAATATGGTGTTGTCGATTTGTCAGGGAAATTTATACTTCCTCCCTCTGCCGAAAAAATAGAAGTCATTAATAAACATATTTTCAAAATAGAAACGAGCAATAGCTTTAAATATATGTTTAAAAATGGCAAATGGCTATGGTCATTTTAATTGGTTTTAAACACGTATTGTTGATGTGATTGACAATGGCTGATATTTCATCATTGTTTATATTTCGCTGGTTTACATCAAATTGGAGTAGGCGAATCATAATTTTTTACCCTAAATTATGATTCGTCCTATGTTTATTTTTCCATTACCCTAGCATAATATTTCTTTACCTTTTCATCGCTTTCTTTGCTGTCGATGTCTATAAGAAGTGCTTGTTTGTCTTTGATTTTAGTAAGCGAAGCCAAGGCTTTAAATGCCCCGTATTTAATAAACCAAGTAGCATTGGTCCGCGCCATTGGTTCAAATACAGCCTTTGCTCTTTCTTGAATTGGCATCTCCATTTTGTTTAAATAAGTGGCAAAATCTGTGATAAAATAATATAACTCTGTGCCCGATAATTTGTTTACTTTAGCCACAAACCAATTAAACTTATTGCTATCTGCTTCTTCTGCATATACTTCTGCCAGTGCATTTAATACCTCTTTGTTGTCTGAATTTTCGAAGGCAACAATCTTATTTAACCGATCTGCATTTTTGGTCATCGAATAACCAACGATGGCCGAGGCTACCACCGAATAGGCACTGTCATTGAGCCCTTTTAAAAACAAGTCTTGGTATTTGTCGGCCCCATTAGACGCCAACACTTCCAAAGCTTTAGCCCTCACAGCTCTTTTGGGGTCTGTATTGGCTATTTGTACCAAGGTTGACATCATGGCTACAGAATCTTCCCCTTTGTAAGCGTCAAATTTCTCTAAGGCAATATCGCGAATTTTCCAAAAAGGATCCTGTAAAGCTTTTTTGAAAATGGCGCTCACCGCTATACTGTCTTTGAAAGAGGTACCTAAAGCTTCGAGTGCATCATACCTTGCGGTATATTTTTCGCTATGCAAATATTGGTAGCAGAGTGCTTTTTGTGTTTTTTGATGGTCAATAATGGCTAATAATTGTTGCTCTCCATCAAACAATACTAAATCAGGCGCTTGTGCATACGCAAAACTAAAGGTGTCTAGGGCATGATTGATGGTTACGTCATGTCGTGTTTTTTTGCCATCTGACCAAACATCTATCTTAACCGGAATTTTATAAATAGGGGTATAGGCAGAATCTTGTAATTGAGCAATGTTGATGTTTAATTTTCCTGCTTGCCATTGCTGACTAACTTTTAATTCGGCATGGCCTGGCGCTAGAAAATATTGGTTAAAAAACCAGTTTAAATCTTGTCCGGTTACTTCTTCAAAAGCCAATCTGAGGTGATGAATTTCTGCGTTTTTATATTCATTCGTCTTTAAATACAAACTTAAAGAGGCAAAGAATGCTTCATCACCAACTACGTTGCGTAGCATGTGTAAAATTCTGCCTCCCTTGTTATACGAATGGGCATCAAACATGACTTCTTTATCGTGGTAGTAGTACCTGATAATGGGTTCTTGTTTGGTCATCGATTCCTGAAAATATTGTTCGGCTTCTTCTTGGCCATGAAAGTCTGCTGCTTCTTTGCCATATTTATATTCTTCCCAAAGGTATTCTGAGTAATTGGCGAATGATTCGTTTAATGAAAGGTTAGACCAAGATTCACAGGTCACCAAGTCGCCAAACCAGTGGTGAAACAATTCATGGGCAATAATAAAATCCCAATTTTGGTCAAGCAACTCTCTATGGTCTACTTGTAGCGCTTCCATCATAATGGTGGCAGAGGTGTTTTCCATGGCGCCAGAAACATAATCTCGTACTACAATTTGTGCATATTTATCCCATGGGTAGGCGTAGTTTAGTTTGGTAGAAAAGAAGGATAGCATTTCGGGGGTGTTGCCAAATATGGCTTTGGCGTAAGGTTTATAGGCTTTTTCTACATAATAATCTACCTCAATGTTTTTCCATTTGTCTTTGACCACGGCAAATTCACCTACGACCATCATGGTTAAATAGGGGGCATGTACTTGGTCTTGTTTCCAATAATCGGTGCGCGTGCCATCTTCATTTTGAGAAGAATAGATGAGCGTGCCATTTGATAAGGTGATGTATTTTTGATCTACTGTAATGTAAATTTCTTGGCTTGCTTTTTCATTGGGTGTGTCAAGGGTTGGAAACCAACAAGAACTTGATTCTGTTTCTCCTTGTGTCCAAATTTGTGTAGGTTTTGTGGTGTCTTTGCCATCGGCATTGATAAAATACAAACCTTTGTCATTGCTAATGGCTTCACTTCCACCTTTGGGTAAATCGTTTGGTTTGGCGATATACACGATTTTAAGCTCAAAAGTATCGGCTTTGGTATAGGTTTTATCAAGGCTAATCGTAATCTTCTTTTTATCGTAGGTATATACTAATGGTGTTTTGATATTGTGCTTTACCAACTCAATGCTGCTGATGTCAAATCCTTTGGCATCAAGTTGTACGGTGTTTTGTGCATAAAAATAGGGCTTCAATTTAAGCTGGGCTATGCCGTGCATTTGCTGTTTTTCCCAATCAAATTTTACTTCCAATTTGGTGTGTAATAAATCAACTGCTAAGGTTCGAGAAGGGTTGTAAACAAATTTCTTTGCTACCCAAACAGGGCTTTCTTTGGGAGGCACTGCATTGCCTTGCAGTTCGCTTGTCGTATTTAAATTGGCCGATGGGCTAGGTTTTGATTTTAGCATTTGTTGACATGAAATCAACCAGCCAACCAATGAACAAAAAAACAATCTAATCAATATTTTGCTTGACATAAGTAACAT
>JBEAZU010000159.1:0-4207 GCA_041169945.1 Bacteroidota bacterium | reverse complement strand
ATACCAAGCCTCGAGGCGTTTTGCCTTGTGCGTATTTAATTTTCATCAAAATAGGCAACAAATAGGCCGCCGTTTTCCCTGTGCCGGTTTGAGCAATTCCCAACACATCATGTCCAGCCATGATCAAAGGGATGGCTTTCAGCTGAATTGGGGAAGGTGTAGTATAGTTTAAGTCTTCTATGGCAGAAACTAATTGCTTGTTAAGCTTAAGATCGGTAAAGGTAGTCGGTTCCAATGGGTACAATTTTAAACAAAAGTACCTTTTTTTTAGGGATAAATGGAGTAAACGAATTTTGAATTTCTAAAACTAGTGGTTTTATTTGAATTTATTTTTTTTAAGTATTGATAATCTGATGTTTAATGATTTGTGGTAATTGAATTTTTGTCGAAAATTTGTTAAATATGCCTTCTTTGATAAGTATTAACCTACTGTGCTGGCTAAGATTTTGATTAGGATTTTTAAATTATGTGATTCATTTGAGTATGTTTGTTTTTTACTTGAATATCACATAAAATTTATCCCTTACATCAATGGACGCAACGTTAAAAATATGGGCCACCAATAGAAAAAACATCGCTGGTTTTGTGGCGCAATTTTCTTTGGCACAATTGAATCATATTCCCTCAGGATTTAGCAATAACCTTGTTTGGAACCTTGGACATATTGTTGTGGTGCAGCAAAGACTATTGTATAGCGTTGCCGGATTGCCTATGGCTATCAGTGCAACAATGCTTGATCAGTACAAAACAGGTTCAAAACCAATGAGCAATACCACCCAAGAAGAAGTTGACCAACTTAAATTATTGTTACACTCTGTTGTGGAAAGCACTTTGGCCGATTATAAAAGTGGAAAATTTGCAACCTATAAAGAATTTACAACGGCTACAGGTTTTTTAATCACAAGTATTGACGATGCCATTGTTTTCAATAATTACCACGAAGGCTTGCATCTAGGATTAATGATGAATATTAGAAAATTTATTTAAACACCTTGTACAATGCATGTGATGTATCTTTGTAAATGGGCATCAATTGCATTGACAGTGTCGTTTTTAAAGTAATAATTAAGAAATGATAGCGTAGGATTGTTCTTGTTATTTATTCTGATATATATCATTGTTTATAGCATTATCATCCACTAGTTTTGTTTAAATAAATCAGGTAAATGGACACAAAACAAAGTATATATGAACAATTAGGCGCTGCCAATGTAGCCCTACTGGTAGATTATTTTTATGATTTAGTGTTTGATAATGAGACTTTGAAACCGCTTTTTAGCCATACGCCTCAAGCAGAAATTAAACATAAACAGTTGTTGTTTTTGTCCCAATTTTTAGGTGGTCCGTCCTTGTACTCAGAAGCTTATGGTCATCCGCGCATGCGAGCAAGGCACATGCCACATGCGATAACTGAAAATGGCGCTATTGCTTGGTTACAATGCATGGGAAACGCCATCAATAAATTAGCCATCCATGATGATTTAAAAAAAGAGCTGTTTGCTAGTTTTCCAAAAGCGGCTTTTCATATGGTCAATACCGAAGTTTAAGGGGGGACGTTTAGGGTTTGTGAATTTTTTAATATTAATTGTCCTACTATCTTTCACCTAATTCAGTGCATTTTTCGATTGCTTGCATTAATTTCTATATTTATTTTACCTTATTCCAAAATTCAACTTAAATTAGCTTTCTAATAGTTTACAATATCCTTTTTATGGCAAATTACACTGATAACACCAATCAACATTTTAAATTAGCAGTTCAGTTTGTGAATCAAACTTCTGAACATATTTTTTTAACAGGTAAAGCCGGTACCGGTAAAACCACTTTTTTGAAATACATCAGTAAAAATTGCCATAAAAAAATGGCAATTGTGGCCCCAACAGGGGTGGCCGCCATTAATGCAGGTGGGGTTACCATTCATTCTTTGTTTCAATTGCCTTTTGGTATTTTTGCACCCGTAAAAAAAGTAGACCGCGCTTTGGCTTTACAAGGGGTGAATGACCAATATTCCCTTATTGAAAACATGCGTTTGAATTCAAAAAAACGTGATATTTTACAGGAATTAGAATTGTTGGTGATCGATGAAGTGTCGATGGTGCGGGCCGATTTGTTAGATGCCATTGATACCATGTTACGTCACTTTAGGCGTAAACCGTTTAAGCCTTTCGGTGGGGTGCAATTGTTGTTTATTGGTGATTTATACCAATTGCCACCAGTCGTGAAGAATGAGGATTGGCAAATATTACAACATTTTTATAAAAGTCCTTTTTTCTTTGATAGTAAAGTGGTTGAAGAAGCACCACCCATTTACCTTGAGCTTAAACATATTTACAGGCAAGATAATCCTGTATTTATCGATATCTTAAATAATATCAGAAACAATAAAGTCCTTGCCTCTGATTTAGCCTTGTTGCATGAGCATTATCAACCGGGCTATCAACCCGAAAATAATGGAGAATACATTACTTTGGCTACCCATAATGCCAAATCGGATGCTATTAATTCGCATGAAATCAATAAATTAGATTCGCCTTTGCATACTTTTAATGCCGAGATCAAAGGTGAGTTTAATGAAAAAGCCTTGCCCGCAGATCCCGAACTTCAGCTTAAAGTGGGAGCGCAAATTATGTTTATTAAAAATGACAAAGGGGAGGTGAGAAGGTACTACAATGGTAAAATTGCCACCATTACCCGTATCAAAGACGAAGAAATTTATGTAAAATTTGCCAATCAAGACGATGAATTACAGGTTGAAAAAGAAACCTGGCGAAATATTCGTTACCATTATAACCAAGACCAAGATAAAATTGAGGAAGAAGAATTAGGTGCTTTTATTCAATATCCTATACGTTTGGCTTGGGCAATTACTATTCACAAAAGCCAAGGACTTACTTTCGAGAAAGCCATTATTGATGCCGGGGATGCCTTTGCCGCTGGTCAAGTATATGTTGCTTTGAGTAGGTTAACTTCGCTTGAGGGCTTAATCTTATATTCGAGAATTAACCAAAGTGCTATCCATACCGATGAACGGGTGATTGCCTTTACCCAAAAAGAATTGGCTCCCGATCGATTGGAGGCCATATTGGAAAAAGAACAAGCTCAGTTTGTGAGCAATATTATTATTCAAACTTACGATTGGTCCTCATTAATCAAGGCTTTGAGTGACCATTGGGAAGGTTTTGCTGGTCGTCAATTGTTGATGCAAAATGAAGCACAAGCTTTGTTTGCAGAACTGATCAAAAAAGCCAAAGTGCAAGAAGATGTCGCCAATAAGTTCAGTACGATGTTGGCCGAATTGCTTAAGGTGGCAAAACAAGACCAATATCAATTTGCGCAATCTAGGGTGTTGGCCGCCACCAATTATTTTTTAAAAGTATTGGAAGAGGAAATTTTAACACCTATAAAGGTACACCTTGACGATATTATCAATAGACCTAAAGTGATTAAATATGTCGCTGATCTAAGGAGATTAATTAAAACTATTTCACGCAAAAAAAATCAAATAGAGCAAGCCGTCGCTATCGTCAATAATTTAGCCCAAGGGGTGCAGGTAAGCTCTTTGTTGGATCAAATCGAGAAAGAAAATCAAGCCAAATTAACAGCACAATCAGAACAGCATGCCGCTGTTGTCTACAAAGAAAAGGTGCCCAAAGGAGAAACAAAAAGAATTACCTTGGCCATGTTTAAAGCCGGACAATTGGTGGTCGACATCGCAAGGGAACGAAATTTGTCTGTCGGTACCATTGAGACACATTTAGATTCTTTTATTCCAACAGGAGAAATTCATGCAAAGGAATTGGTGGAGCATACAAAGTATGATAAGGTCTTGGAAATAATCAACCAAAATCCCGATAAAACCAATACCGAAATCAAAGAAATGTTAGGCGATGATTATTCCTGGGCCGAAATTCGTTCGGTAAGAAATCAGTTTAAATTAACTGAGGTGGGATAACAATGGTAAAGGTTTGGCGTGAATTTAATTTAAGACCCTATTTGTTGATGGCTACTTTTTTCAGGATTGCTTCCACAATTTGACGCGAACTTACGCCATCGGCTTCGGCTTCATAGTTTAATATTACCCTATGGTTGAGTACATCTAAGGCTATTTCTTTGATATCTTCGGGCAATACATAGTCTCTTTGGTTAAAGAAAGCAATGGCTTTGGCAGCTAAATTTAAATTGATAGAGGCACGAGGAGAGGCACCAT
>JBEAZU010000158.1:0-8701 GCA_041169945.1 Bacteroidota bacterium | reverse complement strand
TTTACCCCTAAAGATGGCTACAGTATTTTGCTCAATTACATAGGAGGTAATGAAGCAAACATTGATTCCGCAAAACTTCAAAAACACATGTTTGACCTTACCGCAGGTTTCCAATTGAGTTCTAATTTCTTTATGGGAATCAATGCGGTACAAGGACTTGCTGTTGACCCTACAACCACCAAATATTGGGGTGGTGTGGCACTCTACTCTAACTATGCCTTTACAGACAAATTAGGCCTAGGCGCCCGTGCCGAATATTTTGACAACACACAAGGAGTACAATACATTGGCAAAACGGATGTAATTTCGTATACCTTAACCGGAAAGATTGCTTTAGCCGATGGCCATTTGCAGTTAAAACCAGAAGTAAGGATAGATACCTATAAAAAAACCAACATTGCCAATGGCGAACAATTTGAAGATGCCAATGGTATTTTTTCAAAAAACAGCCAAATGACTTATGGTATAGTGGCGATTTACAAATTCTAAAAAGGTATTTACCAAGCATTTAAAATCCACACACTTATAAGGCTTTAGTTAATACTAAAGCCTTATTTATACCCTCAACAATTGATCAATCAACGCAATGATCTTTTGCACCTTCACATCATCTTGAGGCACTTTGCATATCCCATTGATCCATTCATGTTGAATAGCCACTGGATAAGTTAAAAATTTTGCATAAGCCTGTGGCTCGTCTTTTAAACAGGCTATAATTTCCTCTTCTGCCACCGTAGTGGAATCGTCGACAAATAAACGAACACGTACCCAATCACCCTCTTTTTTATTGATTTTCTTTCTAATTTCAGCCCTCACAGGTAAAAACAAATTGCCATTGCCCATAGGCATTAGTTTATAATGAAGCAATTCAAACGAATCAATAAACCCACTCACTTGCACCCAACCAAAAGGCGCCGATTTATCCATCGGAATCTCTTCCATATCGGTGTAAGTCCAACCACCTTTTCCCGCCATTTTTTTCAATAAACAATCTTTATCAACCAAAGGAGTTTTCATTTTTATTGGCTTATGTTGTAAAATGTATACTTTTGTAAATTAACACATCTTACACGCCATTGAAAAGAATTTTAACCAATAAATGGGTCAAAATCCCAAGTTATATCCTTGTAATTTCCTTTGCCATTGTGGGCTTTTTACTCTCTGCCTCCTATCTCGCCATTCAATTTCGATTGACCGACCAAAAAGGAAACATTGATGCCAACAACCGCCATTTTCAAGACATGGAAGACAAATACAACCAGTCTTTTACGCTTGATACCTCGACCATTGAAACCTATCAACACCAAGCCTTGAATCGCATTTTGGTGTTGAATCAATTTTACCCTAAAAATGCCCAATACATTTTAAAAGTAATGCAAGCAGGTACCGACTTGAAAGAGGTACTTAAAATGCTTGATGCCGTTGACATTAATCTGCAAGACAATGCAGCCTATTTAACCGCAATTCAAAAAATACAACACACCGATTTGCCAAACGATTCCTTGAAGCAGCTCAGCGTTTTTGAATGGATGAACATCATGGAATGGTCGGATTTTAAAATTGCAGTGGCTAAAGATAAAAAACTCATCGATTCTGTTGCCAAACAAACCAATGTAGAAGAAAGGTTAATTGTGGCCTGCCTGGTGGGAGAGCAAATCCGATTATTCAACTCCGACCGAGAAGCCTACAAAAGATGGATAGGACCACTTAAAATATTATCGGTCGAATCGAAGTTTTCTTTGGGTGTCACAGGCATCAAAGAACTTACCGCTAAAACCATTGAAAACTATCTCAAAGACAGCACAAGTAAATATTACCTCGGAAAACAATACGTACACCTCTTAGATTTCAAAACCAATGATCCTGAAAAAGAAAGGATTGACCGTTTGATTACTTTCAAGAACCACTATTATTCTTACCTGTACGCCGCTATTTTCTTAAAACAAATAAAACTTCAATGGGAAAAAGCAGGATTTCCGATTGCTGATCGACCAGAAATTTTAGCCACCTTATTCAACGTAGGATTTCCTCAATCTGTACCCAAAAGTAACCCAAGGGTCGGCGGCTCAACCATTAAAGTAAATACCCAAGAATACTCCTTTGGGGCTTTGGCTTATCAATTTTATTACTCAGGGGAAATGCATGAACTGTTTCCTATGAAAGCCACCAAATTTGATTGTTATGATTAAAGCACTCGCTACGCTTGCACTGTTGTTTATCAACCTATTAACTATAAAAGCACAAGACACCACCAAGTTAAATTTTCAATGGCTTCCCCTCGCCGATGGCATTAGCTATGCCGAAGTATTGGCGCCAAAGCAATCCATAGTGAATGATTCGAAAATAACGGTGGTTAAAATCAAGCCCAAGCAATTTGATTTTTATTTACTCACGGCTTCAGAACAAAAACGCAAAGCCAGAACCGCTAAAGAATGGGCCGACACCTTTCAACTCAATGTAGTCATTAATGCAGGCATGTACAATGTAGCCAACATGCTGTCAAATGATGGTTATATGCAAAACTATACCCATTTCAATAACCCCATTTTCAAAGAAGGGTATAATGGTATGATGGCTTTTCATGCCAAAGATTCTTCGAAACAAAACTTTGCCATTGTAGATTTAAATTGTGCCCCTTGGGATACCGTAAAAAACCAATTTTACTCCTATGCGCAATGCATGCGCATGATTGATTGCGAAGGCGTCCCCCTCTCTTGGGACAAGAAAAAACAAGCCTGCAGCATGCTCATCGCGGCACATGACAGTGAACAGCAAGTATATTTCATATTCAATCGCTCTCCCTATACCCACAAAGAAATGATTCAATTTATGTTGCAGTTTCCTTTCAAAATCACCAATGCAGTGTATTTAGAAGGAGGACCCGAAGCGAGTTTATACCTGAACATAGGCAACAAAGTGATTGGTAAAATGGGCAGCTATATTTCTACCACCTACCCCACCGACAGCAACCATCATTTTTGGAAAATCCCGAACGTGATAGGTTTAAGGTTAAAACAGTAAGCCCAAATTAGTAGCAATAAATTCAAGGACAAGCATTCAAAACGCCCCAAAATCCATTATTTAAAATCGCTTTTAAAAGAATTAATAACTACTTTTCGAATTCAAATAGTCGATTTTTTGAGTCAAGGCAGAATTCATCGACAAGTCTTTTGATTGTACCTGTTTTAAAAAGCTAGCCACAATTTTCATACACTCTTTTTTATCGCCCAATTCGGGTTGAAAATAAATCACAAACCTCAGTAATTCATCGACCAAACTTTGTGGCAACAACTCTTTATGCGAGGCATAATAACCCAACATCTTGTCTAAATACAACTTCACACGCGCAGGTTGATTTGTTTTTAAACTGTACAAAATCACATTTCTATAACAAGCCAACAACAATTTATCTTTTTTAGAACTGCATAAATGGGAGTTTAATTTCTCGAAATATTGTAAGGTTTGGATTGGATTAAAATCGTCGTCGTACAATTTCTTGTCGGCAACTTGGTACATTTGCACTTGGTTTTCAATAAAAAAATACCACAATATTTCAGACACTGATTTGTCGTATTTTTCATCGGCAATATGCTTGATGATATCTGTTTTTACTTTGATATATTGTGGCGATTCCTTACAAACGATTTTCATACCGCAAGATTTCAATTCATAATCAAACAATTGAACACTGTGTATAGAGTCTTTTACTTTGTACATTTTCTCTGCATAGGGCTGATGAGAGTGTCCATAACTTGTTTCATCTACATGTTGCAAAATAGATTTCAAAGCAAAAAAATGAAATTCATCTGAGGCAGGAAATTTCCAATTGGAAAGCATATTTTTATCCATTTTCCCATCCTGAATCAATTTCACACTAAACCTCAGCAATTGTGTTTGAAAGGTTTTTAACACAAAGAGCGAAGAATTTTCTCCTCCCATCACTTCTTTTCCTTTTTCATTGCTGTTGTTGTGGGAGGATAAATCATACAATTTCACGGAAGCATCTAAGGCATTCATCAAAATAGAGTCAAAAGGAGATTGTATCGTTTGTGCTCCTTTTTTATACAATGGATATTGTTGAAACACATTCACTATAGCAAGTCTAGGTGTTTTGAATTCAAAAAAGGGCACAATCTTCTCCAAGGCATATTTTTTATGACGGTATTGGTGTATTAAAAAATTTCGCATCCCGGCAATATTCATTTCACTTTCCAAAGGATGCTTGGTATAATTAGTGACCATACTATCGTAAGCCAACTTCACTTTATCAAGCACTTCCCCTTCAGCAATATATTCACTATAAAACATGTCAACATGCGCATAACGATGTTTATCGAGCCAAGGCTCCAACCATTTTTTATTTTCTTCTTGGTTAATCACTTTTCTCAAAGCCCTTCTATCTAACAATTGCCATTGCGCAGCAGTAGGAAATTGAGGTAAATCTTGCAAAAAATCAAACCAGTTTTCATTGGTTTCAATTTCATAACTAATACTATCTTTGGTAAGTTTTTGAAATTCATTCACAATCTGCAAACAACGGTCATGGGCTAATTTTGCATTCAATACCGAGTCACCTTCAACAGAAGCATAAGCCTGAATTTTCACATGCTTCATGGTAAAATGCTTGGTATGTAAATCGTCTACCAATGGTTTTACCGTACCCCCAATATCGTTGACCACATTTTTAGGAAAATTGATTTTCATGTCACTGTGTTGGTAAGCATCAGGTGCATAAGTGGGGTAACAGCTTATTTTAGTAACATTATTACATTTTGAATGTGTAAATGGCGCGCCATATTTGGCATCGAATGCCGCAAAAAGCAAATCATTGGTACAGGTAGAAGTATCGACCAATGGCAAATTGTTCATAATATGGGCATTGATGGTATCAAATTTTACTTTAGCATAAGGAATAGAGGTACCTGAAACAAAAAATAAAAACGATTTTTTTTGAGGACCAAAAAATTCAGCCACCCAACCTGAAGGATTAAACACATCCTCCTCCAAAGTATCTAACACAATTTTCCATTCAAACTTATACCCTTTACTATTAATTTGATCAATAATTCGTTTGGGTTTAGCCATCAAATGGTCGAGTTCTTTTTGATTTTCAGCTTCGACTATCTTCTCTTTTTCAAACACGGCATTGATCCTTGTTTGTAATTTATTAAAATCATTGATGCTATAATTTCTCGTGAGTACCGAATTGGTTTTAATACGACCTTCATTGGGATCGGCTTCGTCTAGTGATGAAACAATAACATTGGCATGTAAAGAATCTTTCAAAGTACCACCCAATATTTTCGAAATTTCTTTACGCAACTTAAGTCTCGACAATTGTTGTTCGTGCTTAAAATTTGCTTGCGCAAAAACTAGGGCTTGACTTGTCGCAATTTCTTTTAAAGCATTGCTTTCTAACACATATTGTGTTGAAGCATTGGTATCGCGCACCATAAGTTTAATATTTTTCTTACCATAGATACGTTCCAATAAATTGGCATTGCTAAAAGAAAGCAAAAGTTTATCGTCTTCTACACCTAAATGGTACTGGTTGGCTAAAATATCTTCAAGCTGAATGCCTTTACTTTCGGAAATTTTAGAGCGTTCAATTTTATAAAAAACACCATTTCTTTTTTCCTGCGCACATAATGCACCCAAAAACAAAAGGTTAATAAAAGCAATGCATATAAAGTTTCTCCACATGAGGCAAGGACTTAACTGGTACAAATAATCTAGGTGGAAAGATATAAAAAAAGGGGCTATTTACGAATACATTTCAATGATTTTCATGAAAATTTGACACTGCAATCATCAGGTTATTGTATGAAGTCAGCATAAAAACATAAATTTGATTAACAAATAAAATATCGCTTGGGTAGAGATCAAAAAATAACTTCAAACACTTTCAAGCCATTGTATAGTCGACACAAAAAACAATTGCTTGCCTAAACGAGCATGACTGGTTTATTGATGGCTGCGCCACACAAACATCCCTCCAAATTTAAAACTAAAAAAAGCGCCTATAATTGCTTATAGACGCTTTTAAACAACATTTGTAGGAGATTACATATTGGCAAAAAAATCATTACCTTTGTCATCCACAATAATAAAGGCAGGAAAATTCACCACTTCAATTTTACGAACCGCTTCCATACCCAATTCTTCAAAATCAACGACTTCTACTGACTTGATATTTTCTTTGGCTAAAATGGCCGCAGGACCACCAATAGAGCCTAAGTAAAAACCTCCAAACGTGGCACAAGCATCGGTTACGGCTTTAGAACGATTGCCTTTGGCCAACATAATCATCGATCCGCCTTGGGCCTGAAAAGCGCCAACATACGAATCCATTCTGCCCGCCGTGGTAGGTCCAAAACTTCCTGAAGGCATTCCTTCTGGCGTTTTGGCAGGGCCAGCATAATAGACAGGATGATTTTTGAAATAGGCAGGCATCTCCAAGCCTTTGTCTATCATTTCCTTAATTTTTGCATGGGCAACATCCCTTGCCACAATTAAAGTACCGTTTAAACTCAACCGTGTTTTAATAGGATATTGAGACAATAGTTTCAATATATCGGCCATGGGTTGGTTCAAATCTACTTCTACCGCTTTCTCTAAATGAGGCGCTACGGCAGGTAAATATTTGGCCGGATTGGTTTCTAATTGTTCTAAAAATATACCCTCGGCGGTAATTTTTCCTTTGATATTTCTATCGGCAGAACAACTTACGCCCATGCCTACAGGACATGAAGCGGCATGACGAGGTAATCGAATCACTTTCACATCATGGGTAAAATATTTCCCTCCAAACTGTGCACCTATTTTACTTTCTTGACAAAGCTGCATCACTTTGGCTTCCCAAGCGAGGTCACGAAAAGCTTGACCACCCATGTTGCCTTCGGTTGGCAATTCATCATAATACCCAGCCGAAGCCAACTTTACGGCTTTTAAATTTGCTTCCGCAGAAGTACCGCCAATCACGAATGCCAAATGGTAAGGAGGACAAGCAGAAGTACCTAAATCTTTGATTTTAGTTTTAAAAAATTCCATCAAACCTTCTTCTGTCAACAAGGCTTTGGTTTGTTGGTATAAATAAGTTTTATTGGCCGATCCTCCCCCTTTTGCTAGAAACAAAAACTTATAGGCATTGCCTTGTTCTGCATAAATATCAATTTGGGCAGGCAAATTCGTACCCGTATTTTTCTCTTCCAACATGGTTAAGGGCACCAGTTGAGAATAACGCAAATTTCTTTTGGTGAATGTATTGTATATTCCTTTAGAAAGGGCTTCTTCGTCATCGGCACCAGTCCAAACGGCTTCGCCTTTTTTTGCCATCACAATGGCTGTGCCGGTATCTTGACAAGAAGGCAATTGTCCTTCAATGGCAATGGCAGCATTTTGCAATAAAGTATAGGCCACAAAACGATCATTGTCAGTCGCTTCTGGATCGTCTAAAATCCTAGACACCTTCGCCAAATGGCTTGGTCTTAACATAAACGATACATCAGCCATGGCTTGTTCGGCCAACAATTCTAATCCTTTAGGATCAACTTTTAAAATTGTCTTACCTTCAAATGCTACCGTACTTACGTATGCTGTACTGATTAATTTATATTCAGTCGTGTCTTTTTGAATTGGAAATGGTTTTTGAAAAAGGAAATCAGCCATAGGTTTATTTTTATTATATATGAATTCAGCGACGAAAATTAATCATTTTTTTAAAATAATAGCGATGTATTGTCACTGAAAAATTATTTAAGCTAAATTAATTGCAAAGCTTTTAATTTTATAGGATTATTGTAATTGATTTTCACTATTGCGTAAATAACAAGCTTAATGGATAAATACCAAGACCTCATTGAACAAACCTTTTACTTCCCTACAGAAGAGTTCAAAGTGGTTAATAATGAGTTACATTTCAACAATGTACCTCTTATGCCAATTATCAAAGAATACGGTACGCCATTAAAAATCACCTATTTACCCAAAATAAGTAGCCAAATAAATAAGGCTAAAAAATGGTTTGCCGATGCAATGCAAAAATACAACTACCAAGGTACTTATACCTATTGTTATTGCACCAAATCATCTCATTTTGAATTTGTTTTGAATGAAGCGCTGAAAAACGATATCCATATCGAAACCTCCTCTGCTTTTGATATTCCTATTGTGCGCGCCTTATATGCCAAAGGAAAAATCAACAAAGAAACCATTGTGGTATGCAATGGCTATAAAAGACCCGAATACACTAAAAATATTGCCGATTTAATCAACGATGGGTTTAAAAATTGTATTCCCGTTTTAGATAATTTGAAAGAAATTGACCGTTACGAACAATTGGTAAACGGTACCTGCGACCTAGGGATTCGATTGGCTGCTGATGAAGAACCCAAATTTGAGTTTTACACCTCTCGTTTAGGAATTCGCTACAATGATGTGATTGATTTATATAAAACACGCATCGAAAACAATCCAAAATTCAAACTCAAAATGCTCCATTATTTCATCAATACGGGCATTAAAGATACGTCTTACTATTGGTCAGAGCTAAGTCGCTTTATAGAAATGTATTGTGAGTTGCGAAAAATCAATCCTGATTTAGATACCTTGGATATTGGCGGTGGCTTCCCCATCAAAACATCGGTACATTTTGATTATGACTATGTGTACATGATAGAACAAATTGTACAAACCATCCAAA
>JBEAZU010000157.1:0-11869 GCA_041169945.1 Bacteroidota bacterium | reverse complement strand
AGGCATAAAAAAACCGCTTTAAACAATGTTTAAAGCGGTTTACGAGTAGTGGGCCCACCTGGGCTCGAACCAGGGACCACCTGATTATGAGAAAGATATAATTTCTTGATAATTAATAGTTTATGTTTTTTGGGTTGTCAAATAGGTTGCAGTAATCCTCATTGTTGTAATATTTAGTTTGTGTTGTGTTAGCGGTTGAGCTATAATTTTGTTACCATTAAATTCTTTTAAACTTGATGTTTTATAAATGAATACTTTTATGATTCATAAACACAATATTAAAATGGAAGAATTCAATAAATTAAAAATTAAAATAAAAAAACCTCCTAACTCGCTAGAATTAAGAGGTTTAGTTTCAGTGGGCCCACCTGGGCTCGAACCAGGGACCACCTGATTATGAGTCAGGTGCTCTAACCAGCTGAGCTATAGGCCCAGTCAAATCACTTAAGATTTGGGATTGCAAAACTAACAATATTATGCTTAGTTTCAAATTTAATTGGTGTTATTTTATGATTTTGTTTGTTGCTGACTTGTAATCAATGCATTGTGCTTAATAGCCAAATACTTCTTTTAAACTCAATTCTTTTAATTTGCCATATTTTTTCAACACCTCAAAATTGATTTTGTCTTTTGATCCAATGACGAGTATCTTTTGAGGAACGCCTTTGATGAAATGTTCTTGGAATTTTTTGATATCCTCAAATCGCATGTTTTTTACATCTTTGTAAACCTCTTCTCTTAGGTCGTAATCTAGGCCATACTTTTTACTTGCTTCATAATTGAATAGGATGTCGGCTTTGGTGATTCGCTCCGTTTCTATGGTGTTGATAATGGCATCTTTGGATGTATTAAAGGTTACGCTTGCCTCTGGCATATTGGTCAATAATTCTTGCATCCCTGCCAAAGCTTCTGGAAGTTTATCTGCTTGTGTACCAATGTATGAAAATACGTAATTTGACCTGTCAGCTTCTTTGGCAATCATATAACTCGATTTTACAGCATAAGCCAATGCCTTAGATTCTCTTATTTCTTGGAAAACGATGGAGCTCATGCTTCCTCCAAAATATTCATTGTATAAAGAAATGACTGGCACTAAGTTTTTATCATAATTCACCGATTTGCTTAATAATACTAGTTCGGCTTGTACCATGTCATAATTTACCCAATAGACTAAATTGCTGTCAAATGGCAATTCTTTGAAATAGACGGGTGCTGGAACAGGTATTCTAATGGACGGTACGATGTGGATATTGTCTAAACTTGCTACTAGCGCTGTGCTACTTTTAGGGCCATAATACAAAATATGGTGCTCATACAAATTAATTGATTTTATCATGGCAATTAATTCTTCAGGTTGAATGGCTCGGAGTGCTTCTTCTGATAGGTTATTGGTGAATGGTGATTTTTCGCCATATTTAGCATAGCTCACCAAGGCTTTGTTGAGAATAGTAGCCTTGTTTCTTTTGGCGTCGGCTCGGCTCTTGAGTATGCCTTCAATCATGTTTTGAAGCGCTACGCTGTCAGGTTGTGGATTGAGTAAAAATGATTCGAATAATTTGGTAGCTTCTTCAAAATTTTCATTCAAGCCATTGAGGGTAACATACACCTTGTCTTCGGAAGAAAATACATCAAAGGTGCAGCCAAGCTTATAAAATTCTTTTTTGAGTGCTTCAGCTTTAAATTGTTTGCTTCCGAGGTATTCAAGGTACTGAATGGCCAAGCCAATTTTGGGGTTGTTATTGTTGCCGACATTTAAAATATAGTAGAGGTTAAAAATATCGTTTTCTTCATTGTTGCGGTAGAGTACCTCAACGCCTGATAGCAATCTTAATTTTTGAATGTCTTTTTTGTAATCAATAAAGACAGGATTAATAATAGATGATTCTTGTGAATCCACAATTTTATAGAATGGCGATTGCGCTTCCCTGTTTACTGTTACTGGTGTAATACTTGGTTTGTCTACTTTTTTAATCAATGAATCTACCCCAAGCCTTTTGTAAATCACTACATAATTGTTGTGGTAATGTTGGGCAACAAAATCAACCACTTCTGCTTTGGTGATTTTTTCAAGCAAATCAATTTTAGCGATGTAATCTTTCCATTCCATGCCAGCGACAAAAGCAGAAACAAAAGCATCTGCGCGTTCTTTGTTGTTCTCAAATTCACGCATTTTGCTGATTTTATAATCGTAAACGATGGCTTTCAGTAACCAATCATCAAATTTACCTTCTTTAATCAGTGCCAATTGGGCCAATAATAAATCCCTCACTTCTTCTAAGGTTTGTCCTGCTCTTGGTTGGCCTCCTAAAATATGCGCAGAATAATCATTTAAGTTAAGCGGGTAGGAGTAGCCTCCTAGTATTTTTTGTTCTTGGTTGAGGTTAAGGTCAATCAATCCTGCTTGAGAATTTGATAAAATCATACTCACCAATTCAACCATTAATGCTTCTTTGGTTTTGTTTCCCGCAAATCGAAAGGCTAGGCTTACACTTTCTGCATCAGGACCAATCGCCGTTTTCACAACAGGTGCAGCCATTGGTGTTTCAATGGCAGGGCTAAAGCTTGGAACTGATTTTGATTTTAAATGGCTAAAATATTTGTCAATGATTTTAATGGTTTCTGTTGGGTCAAAATCACCACTCAAACAAATGGCCATGTTATTGGGTACATAATAGGTGTCAAAGTATTTTTTAATTTCCTTGATAGAAGGGTTTTTTAAATGCTCAATGGTGCCAATGGTCGTTTGGGTACCGTAAGTATGTTTTTGAAAAAGGCCTTCAAACATCAATTCCCATACTTTTCTTCTGTCACTGTCTAAGCCTTTGTTTTTTTCTTCATATACCGCTTCTAATTCCGTATGAAACAACCTTGGGGTAACTTCTCTAAATCGTTCTGCCTCAATTTGGGCCCATTTTTCAATTTGATTACTTGGTATTTCGTTGACATACACCGTTTGTTCTACATAAGTATAGGCATTGGTTCCTGAAGCACCAATGCCACCAAGCATTTTATCGTATTCATTGGCGATCGCATAATTGGCCGCTAAGCCTGAAACGCTGTCTATTTGATGGTAAATTGATTTGCGTTTGGCGGTATCTGTTGTCTTGCGATAAACTTCGTATAGGCTTTCAATTTTATCAATCAATGGCTTTTCTTTCTCCCAGTTGGAGGTGCCAAATTGAGAAGTGCCTTTGAATAAAATATGTTCAAGATAATGTGCCAAACCTGTTGCATGCGAAGGGTCATTTTTACTTCCTGCTTTTACAGCAATAAAGGTTTGAATTCTAGGGGCATCTTTGTACACCGTCATGTATACTTTTAACCCATTTTTCAACGTATAAATTCTTGCTTTCAGAGGGTCGTTCGTAACGGCGTCGTAGGTGTAGCCTGCTTCGGTGAATGGTTGCGTTTGGTATTTGTCAGTTTGGGCAAATAAACTGAAGCTTAGACATACAAGCAAGAAAACAAAATTCTTTTTCATCGGATAATAATGGGATGTTGAATACGAAATAATGAATTTAACTAACAGGCAAATTTAAACAAATAAAAGCGTTTTTACCTATCAAAAATAGTTTAAAATTGAAGAGGGGGTAGGGTTTGAATTGCATTGATAACCAATTGATTATCAAAATTGATTCTTAAAATTGATTTTTAATTTGTTTTCAATCGAAATGACGCGACATTAAAATTTTTAGCTGAATTTAATGGCATTAATCGGTCTTATGCGAGGGATAATCACCAATGGAATAAATAAAATGATGGTGACCGTCACAAAACAAATTAAATTTACCAATACAATAGCCATCCAATCCCATTTAATAGGCACATGGTTCATGTAGTAATTGGCCGCATCAAGCGGAATAAGGTGAAAGTAATACTGAAGTGCACAAAAACCAAGGCCCAAAAGATTTCCCCAAAATACACCTCTGATGATGATGTTAAAACCATTGAATAAGAAAATTTTTCTCACCTGTCCATCTGTGGCGCCCAAGGCCTTGAGTACCCCAATCATATTGGTTCTCTCCATCACCATAATCAAAATGGTAGAAACCATATTGAAGCAGGCAACAAATAAAATCAAGATCATAAATATGTAGGCATTTCTATTTAGTAAATGCAGCCAATCAAAAATTTGCAGGTATTTATCTGTAATCATCATCAATGACATGTCGTAATCCATCGCATCACGAATTTTAAATGCCGTTGGTTGAAGTTTGGTGAAGTCTTTTACATAAATTTCATAGCCGCCTACCAGCGAATCTGGCCAGTTATTGAGTTGGCGAATTAACTTAATGTCCCCAAATATATACAAGTCATCAAATTCTTCCAGACCGGTTTGGTAAATGCCGGCTATTTTGAGTTTTCTATAGCGAGGTGGGTTTTGAATAAAATACATCCAAACCACATCATTCACCTTTAATTTTAATTTTTTAGCGATAAGTTCACTGATAATAATCTCTTTAGAAAAGCTAGAGTCTTCAAATTGAATAAAATTACCCGCCACTAAATTTTGCTTAATTTTATTGCTATCTACGTTTTTATCAACACCTTTGAGTAATACCCCTGTTACTTCTTCTTCTGTTTTGAGCAAACCAGCTTTGGTGGCGTATACTTGGATGTGGCTAATTTCTTTGGACAATACCTTGTTGCCTTCTAAAAATGAGCGCACCGGTACCGGATTTTCAACATAAGATTCGTTGTCGTCAAGTTTATTTACTTGAATATGTCCCGAAAAGCTGAATAATTTATTTTGAATATTATCTTTGAAGCCTTGAAGTATTGCAAATGCAATAATTAATACGGCTATAGCAATAGCTATGCTGGTAACCGCTATCTTTACAACAGTGGAGGAAAAAGATTTTTCTTTGTTTTCACGAATTCTTCGTGCGATGAAAATGGAAGCCTTCAATATAATGACTAATTTTGCTTTAAATATAGGGATGAATTTTCGAAACTAATTACTTCATGCTAAAAAAATACACAACATACCTCATTTTATTACTATTGATCAGTAGTTGTCATGCCCAAAACCTTATTTCAGTAGGGGCGCAAGACACAAAAGCTTATGTTCCTATGTTGAAAAATAAGCAAGTAGCCTTGGTCGTCAACCAAACCTCTATCATTGGCAATACCCATTTGGTGGATTCATTGTTGCAATTAAAAATTAACATCAAATATATTTTTGCTCCGGAGCATGGCTTTAGAGGAACTGCTGATGCGGGAGAGCATGTCAATAATAGTATTGATAAAAAAACAGGTTTGTCAATTGTGTCAATCTATGGTAAAAATGCCAAACCAAGTGCTGAACAATTGGCAGGTATTGAGGTGGTTATTTTTGATATTCAAGATGTTGGCGCTAGATTTTTTACCTATATTAGTACCATGCATTATGTAATGGAGGCTTGTGCGGAGCAAAAAATTAAAATGATTGTCTTAGATCGCCCAAATCCAAATGGACATTATGTCGACGGTCCTGTACTTGATTTAAAGTTCAGGTCATTTGTGGGCATGGATCCCATTCCGATTGTACATGGACTCACCGTGGGAGAACTTGCCCAAATGATTAACGGAGAAAAATGGCTAAAAGAAGGCGTTCAATGCGATTTGGTGGTTGTTAAATGTAAAGGATATACCCATCACTCCAATTATAAATCACCTATTAAAGCCTCCCCCAATATGCCAAACCAAGTGGCGATTAAATTGTATCCCTCTTTGTGTTTACTCGAAGGCGTAGAGCAAGCGAGTGTTGGGAGAGGAACAATGTTTCCATTTCAGGTCTATGGCGGCTTACAACCTGCTTTTGGTGCTTTTACATTTACCCCAATGCCTATAGAAGGGATGGATAAAAATCCGAAGTTCAGTGGTAAATTATGTTATGGCAAAGATTTGAGAAATAGTGCCGATACAGCCAAAGGTTTTACGCTTGCCTATGTGTTAGACTTGTACAAAAATACCCATGATACCGCTACCTTTTTTATTAAAAACAATTTTTTTGATAAGCTTGCCGGTACCGATCAAATTAGAATAGCAATTAAAGCTGGTAAATCAGAAAATGAAATGCGTAAAGCATGGCAGCCAGCCCTGAATGCTTATAAGTTAAATAGAAAAAAATATTTATTATATCCCGATTTTGATGAGTAAAGCACTAAGAATTATATATATGGGTACGCCTGAATTTGCCGTACCAAGTTTGGATATTTTAGTAAAAAATGGCTTCAATGTAGTGGCGGTGGTCACTGTTCCAGACAAACCTTCTGGCAGGGGATTGCAATTGACTCCATCTCCTATAAAGACCTATGCTTTAACGAATAATATCCCTGTACTTCAACCCGAAAAACTTAAAGATGAAGCCTTTCAAGCCTTGTTAAAATCGTATGAAGCCGATTTACAAGTCGTGGTTGCCTTTAGGATGTTACCCGAAGCTGTTTGGGATATGCCACGCTTAGGGACCCTCAATTTACACGCCTCCTTGCTGCCCGATTATCGCGGTGCGGCGCCTATCAATTGGGCGATTATCAATGGCGAAAAAGAAACTGGCTGTACAACCTTTTTCTTGAAACATGAAATTGATACCGGCGATATTATTTTTCAATTTAAACAAGCCATTCTTCCAGAAGATACTATTGGGACTTTGTATGAAAAACAAATGCAGAAAGGTGCTGAATTGATATTACAAACCATTACGGCTATTCAAGAGGGTAATTATCCTAGAAGTCCTCAGCCTTATGTGGCGATTCCTAAACTAGCCCCTAAAATTTTTAAAGAAACCTGTAAAATAGATTGGTCAAAATCGGCCCTAGAGGTACATAATTTGGTCAGGGGTTTGAGTCCTTATCCTGCCTCTTTTACCATGATCAATGATAAATCTTGTAAAATATTTGACACTTTTGTGGTCAATGAAGACACCATTGGCACCATAGGGGAATTGAAAACGGATGGTAAAACATTTTTGCATTTTCAAACGGGTGCTGGAATCATAGGCGTTTTGTCCTTGCAAATGGAAGGGAAGAAAAGAATGTCGATAGAAGAGTTTTTGAGGGGGAATAAATTGGTTTAATGTTGACTATTAATCTTAGATTATGATAACCAGTATAATTGTGGCCTTTGCACAAAATAGGGCAATAGGCAAAGACAACCAATTGTTATGGCATTTGCCAGCCGATTTAAAATATTTTCGTCAGCTTACCACCCATCACCATATTGTGATGGGTAGAAAAACCTATGAATCCATCGGAAAACCTTTGCCTAATCGTACCACGGTAATCATTACGAGAGACCAACACTATGAAGCGGCTGGTTGTTTGGTGGTGCATTCTTTAGCGAAAGCCCTTGAAATTTGCAGGGAAAACCAAGAAACTGAAGCGTTTATTATAGGCGGAGGAGAGATTTATGCACAGTCACTTGTATTGGCCGATAAACTTTATGTCACTGAAGTGAAAGCGGAGGTGCCAGGTGATGTTTTTTTTCCGGCTATTGATGGTACTATGTTTAAAGAAACATGGAGAGAACCACATTTTAAAGACGAAAAACATGCTTTTGATTTTGATTTTGTGACCTTTGTTCGTTTGTAATAAGGTATTTAACAGTGTTGTAGGGGTATTTTGGCTTAATGTTTTCTTGGATTAAAATCATTTTAAGTAATGATTTAGACAGGTGTTTTAATTCGAATTAATTGTATTCCTTTGTCCTGTAGATTTTTAAATTTTAAACGCATGAGATTTTTAATCATTTTTATACTCGCCAGTATGGGACTTTTTGCTTGTAAAAAGGAAAAAGATAATGCGGTGCATGGTAGCTCGAAGTCAGAATTGGTGCCTTTTGATTCTATGGCTACTCGACAAAAAGCGATGCTCATTTCAGAGGATTTGTTTTGGTTAATACAGCAAGAGCCTGAAAACCATCTTGACAAGGCCAAACAAAAGTACCTGTCCAAAGAAATGAAATTGGCGGCAGCAGAAATCAAGAAAGTATCGGCCTATTTAGAGGAAGAAATTTACAAAGCCCAAGATAAACGCCAGCTGCAAGCAGCCCAAATTACCTTAAATGAGTTGGCCAAAAGGCTTGAAAAAGGAGAACAAGTTAAGGAATCAGAACTTTTGACTGCTTTTATGGAAGCAAATGTAGCCCTCTATAAAAATTTCACCAAACAGTATGAACAATTATATACTGACTATGCCTCAGAATCAAAACAAATAAGTGCCTATTTGGATGCTACCTTGCAGAAAATTGAAAATATAGACAAATGGTCTACTAAAAAATTAGATAAACAAGGGCAGGACATTATCAAAGAAGGGAAGACGCTTTCGACTCAAATTAAAAAAGACTTAAAACAAAACAATGGCAAGGCCAAGCAAGAATGGGCTAAGTTTAAAGAAAAACTTAGAGATTTAGACCGTAAGCTAGAAGGAAATAGCAATGGTATTTTATAAGGGATACTTTTTGAGAATTTTATAGCTGTTGACTACGGAAAGTAGATAGGCTATTCCTTATTCAACATTGCCCATACTTTTTTAATGTCACCTAATTGTTTCGAATCAATACGCTCTTTAAATATACCAGTGCTAATGAATCATAAATTAAATACCATACTGCGTTTAAATCAAAATGCGACCCACTTCGCCAGCATGTTTATCAATCAGGTGTTTTTGTGGATGAGTTTTGGTTTGATGCTTACTTCCGTGATTTCTTATTGGGTGGCCCATGATGTACGACTAATGGCATTGGTCGTAGGGGAGACTGGTTTGACAGGATTTGGATATGTGGTACTATTTGCGCCGATAGGTTTTGTGCTACTGATGTCTTTGGGATTCAAACAATTGTCTTATGGAATGTTGCTGTTTCTTTTTATTGTTTATGCAGCCATCATGGGCATGAGTTTGAGTGTGATTTTTTTGATCTATACGGAAAGTTCCATTTATAGCACATTTGGTATTGCAGCTATGATGTTTGGTGGCATGGCTATGATTGGATATACCACTAAAACAGACTTGACAAAAATAGGCAATGTTTTGCTGATGGTTTTAATTGGAATTGTGCTAGCAAGCCTCGTGAATCTGTTTCTTCAAAGCGATGCTTTTACCTTTTTAATTAGTCTAGTTAGTGTAGTTGTTTTTGCCGGACTCACTGCGTATGATATTCAAAAAATAAAACAACTTGCCAATGAAGTAAATATGGAAGAAGGAATGAAAAAGAAAATCGGCATTATTGGTGCTTTAACTTTATACCTCGATTTTATCAATTTATTTTTGTCGCTACTTCATTTTTTTGGAAACAAAAAAGAAACCTAGTCTTTCTGTAGCGAAATGCATTAAAATAATAGAATAGCAACTGACTCTTTTATGATTTATCTCAATTGCTATGTTCCTTTAAAAGGATGGAGGCTGCGTTTATCCTTGATTATAAAAATAACGTATTGATGATTTAATCTCCTATGAATGATTGACATGAGATTTGTTTAAATCACTATACAGATGTTCGAAATTTATGAACACAATGATGCTTGGCTATTGGCTTTTGCTGTGTTTTTATAATACTTTTTACTTAGGGTTTTATAGGGGGGATACAGGTATTTAAGTTTTTATAATGCATTGATAGGCTTGTTTGTCAAATAATTGAGGTAGTTGTTATAAGGGATTGATTTTTATGAGTGAATGTTTTGATCATACGGTTTTATTCATCCCTTATGGGCTTTGCGATGCAAGGAAAAGGAAGATTAATTGCAGGAGATTTTAAATGATTTTAAGAGAATAATCATACATTTGTGCCCTGCCTAATAAACGATTTAGTTTGTAGGCAAAACTTACCCCATGTATATAAATGTATGAGGTAATACAAATGCCAAATTCAATTTATTATTCCTTGCTATTTATGAGTCATTATTTTAAAACCATTGCTGCTGAACTTGCTATTTCTTCCAAACAAGTAAGTGATACTGTTTCATTATTAGAAGAGGGTGGCACGGTGCCTTTTATAGCGCGTTATAGAAAAGAGGCAACAGGGAGTTTGGATGAAGTGCAAATTGCAGCGATTAGGGATAGAATTGAACAATTAAGAGAGCTTGACAAACGTAGAGAGGCTATTCTTAAATCTTTGACAGATCAGCAAGTGCTTACTCCTGAACTTAAAGCGAAGGTGGAAGGTGCTTTAACCATGTCGGAATTAGAGGATATTTATTTGCCTTATAAACCAAAACGTAGAACCAAAGCCACCATTGCAAAGGAAAAGGGTTTAGAGCCTTTGGCTACGCTGTTGTTTAAGCAAGAGCAATTGAATGTTTTGGCCGAAGCGGAGAAATATATTGATACTGAAAAATTGGTTAACACTGTCGATGAAGCATTACAAGGTGCGAGAGATATCATGGCCGAATGGATCAGTGAACAGCAAGAAGTCAGGGTGAAATTACGCTATCATTTTTTAAACAAAGGGGTGCTAAAATCTAAGGTGATTGCTGGAAAAGAGGAAGCGGCTCAAAAATTCAAAGATTATTTTGAATGGGAAGAAGCGATGAAAAATGTGCCTTCGCATCGTTTGCTTGCCATGAGACGAGGGGAAAAAGAATTGTTTTTGGCACTAGATATTGTGCCCATAGAAGAAGAGGTCATCCATGATTTAGAAAAATTATGTATCAAGGGTGTCAATGAAAGTGCGTACCAAGTAAAATTAGCCATTGCGGATAGTTATAAACGTTTGTTGAAACCTTCTATTGAATCAGATACGCGTATTGCTACTAAAACCAAAGCCGATGAAGAAGCCATCAAGGTGTTTGCTGATAATATCAAACCATTGTTGATGGCGGCGCCTTTAGGGCAAAAAAGAGTCATGGCTATTGATCCAGGTTTTAGAACAGGCTGTAAGGTGGTTTGTTTAGATGAACAGGGTAAATTACTTGAGAATGACATTATTTATCCCTTAGATTCTTTGAGAAGGGCACAAGAATCGGAAGAGAAAATAAAGCATTTGGCTAAACAATTTCAAATTGAAGCGATTGCCATCGGCAATGGTACTGCTGGACGTGAAACGGAAACGTGGATTCGACAACTAAAATTAGAAGGAATACAGGTGGTCATGGTCAATGAAAGTGGTGCTTCTATTTATTCTGCCTCTGAAGTGGCCAGGGATGAGTTTCCTACCCAAGACATTACCGTACGTGGTGCTGTTTCTATCGGACGAAGATTGATGGACCCCTTGGCTGAATTAGTAAAAATTGATCCTAAATCTATTGGGGTGGGGCAATACCAACACGATGTAGACCAGACCAAATTAAAAAACAACCTCGACGATGTGGTGATGAGTTGTGTAAATGGGGTAGGGGTTGAAGTAAATACGGCAAGTAAACAATTGCTTACCTATGTTTCGGGTTTAGGACCTGTTTTGGCACAAAATATTGTGGAATATCGCAATGAAAATGGCCCTTTTAAATCTAAAAATGAATTAAAAAAGGTGCCACGTCTTGGGGCCAAAGCCTATGAACAAGCGGCGGGGTTTTTAAGGATAAGAGATGCCAAACATCCTTTGGATGCCAGTGCGGTACATCCAGAAAGCTATGGTATAGTGGAGCAAATGGCAAAAGATACAGGCTGTAAGGTGCAAGATTTAATTGCCAATGAGGAATTACGTAAACAAATTGATTTAAAAAAATACGTGACGGCAACCGTTGGTTTGCCAACATTAACAGATATCGTTCAAGAATTGGCAAAACCTGGGCGAGATCCTAGGGAAGTATTTGAAGCCATACAATTTGCGGAAGGTATTAATGCTATCGGGGATTTGCATGTTGGCATGAAGTTGAGTGGCATCATCACCAATGTGACAAATTTTGGTGCTTTTGTTGATATTGGCGTCCATCAAGATGGCTTGGTGCATATTAGTC
>JBEAZU010000156.1:0-4213 GCA_041169945.1 Bacteroidota bacterium | reverse complement strand
CGGACGGCAATAAACGATAATTTATCCATTTTCACGAGACGAGGGATTTATTTCCCTCTCTCTGAAATAAATTATTATTTAAACGCCCAGAAGTTGCATTTACAACTTGAATCTAAGTTTTCTTCTAAATGAATTTCATAAAACATAGTTTTTTCAGCTATGTTTTCCATTTCAATAAATGCAGTAACCTTAAAGTGCTCTAATAGACCTTTAGGGAAAATATGGGATAAATAATCTGATTCCAAGACAATATTATTTTCCTCAAAGATAGCTTACTCCCCACAATATACAAGTGAGCCCTTTTTATCCAACAAATCCTGGTCTTTGCGTTCTACCTGAAATTAAAACTAGTTTTTTCAAACTTTTAAAAGGCTATCTTTGATAGCGCTAATTGTACCCTATAAATATCTTGCGTATGCAAACGGCCTCTATTGCCCAAATAAAAAAACAATTACAAAGCCAAACCCCCGCGCAATTGTCGGCCTTATGTTTGGCATTGGCGAAGTATAAAAAAGAAAATAAAGAAGTATTGGATTATTTGCTATTTCAATCCCATGATGAAGCTAATTATAGCCACATGGTGAAGGCAGAAATTGCCCTTCTTTTTGAAGATATCAATCAAAATAGCACCTTCTTTATTAAAAAGAGCCTTCGTAAAATTGTAAGGATGGTCAATAAATACAGCAAGTTTTCGGGTAAACCATTAACAGCCATAGAACTGATGCTGTTTTTCTGTACCCAATTAAAACATTCGGGCATAGACTATCGCGCAACGCTTGCCATTGCGGCGATTTATCAACAGCAACTTAAAAAAATTAAAAAAGAAATTGCCAAGTTACACGAAGACCTCCAATTCGATTATGAACAAGAGCTCGAGGCCTTGTATTGATGTGCTAATGGCTTACTGTTTTTCCTTAAATATGGTATAAGAAATTGCCCAACATAAAATACACTGCAAGTCCGACGAGGTCGTTGGCAGTGGTGATAAACGGACCAGAGGCCAAGGCAGGGTTAATGCCTATTTTATCTAATAAAAGTGGGGTAGTGGTGCCTAAGAACGACGCCAAGATCACTACACAAAACAAAGATACCGATACCACAAAGGCCAAGGTTTGTGTATTGCCAATTAACATGTTAAAGCCAAATACCAACAGTGACAGTACCAAGCCATTGATGATGGCGACCACCAACACTTTGAATAAACGCCAAAACATAGAGTCGGTTTTTAAAGCATTGCTGGCTAAACTTTGTACCACTATGGCCGAAGATTGTACTCCTACATTGCCACCTGTTGCCGTAATTAAAGGAATAAAGAAGGCCATGGCGGGAATGATAGCCAATTCTTTTTCATATTGCCCCATAAACATGGCACCTGTTAAACCACCCGCCATCCCAATCATTAACCATGGTAAACGAGCCCTCGACAGCATCCATACACTATCGTCTTCCTCAATTTTTTCAGAAACCCCCGTCATCGCTTGAATATCAAGTTCGGTTTGTTCCGTCACAAAGTCCATGATGTCATCAATGGTGATTCTACCCAAAAGTTTCCCTTGTGTATTTACTACCGGTATGGCTTCTAAATCGTATTTTTGCATCATTTCAGCGACTTCATCAGCAGGCAAATGCGATTCTACCGAAATAATGTCTTCATCGTAAATGTCTTTGATGATCGTGCTTTCATTCGACAATACAATTTTTTTCAACGATACCCTTCCCAATAATTTGTCGTCGTCATTCACCACATACACCGAGTAGCATTTCTCTACATTTTCTGTTTGTCGCCTAATTTCTTCAATACATTGGTTTAGACTCCAATTGATATTGGCTTTGATCAACTCTTTGGCCATTAAGCCCCCAGCAACATCTTCGTCGTAGCGCAAAAGATCGGTGATGTGCAATGCTTTTTCTTTGTCGTCTTTTTCGATATAAGCCAACACTTCTTCTCGCTCCAGAAAAGTTAAGTCATTGAGGATGTCTGCACAGTCATCGGATTCAATGAACTTTAAAAAGCTTGAAATACGTTCAGAATTAAAGTTTTTAAGAAAAACTTTACGCGTATCATCATCTACAGAACTGATAATTTCTGCCGCAAAATCTATGTCGAGGTGTTCAATAATGTATTTGCATTGTTCTGTATTTAATTCATACAAAACCAAAGACGCATCTGCGGCATACATGTCTTCGAAAGTGGCTTTAATAAAATCAATGTCTTGATTTTTAATGGCATCTTCTATTTGATTGATGTACTCGTGCGTAATTTCAAATGACATATTAAATTAATTTTGCGATGGTATTGGTTAAGACAATGTATTCTTCCACACTTAAAGTCTCTGCTCTTCGGTCAAAAAAAGCATCTGCTGCAAATTCAGGTCCTAGGTTCATAGGTTTTAAGGTATTTCTTAGCGTTTTGCGACGGTTGGTAAAGGCTTGTTTAACCACCCTTTTAAACAGTTTTTCATCACAATCCAAGGTTACCCTGTCGTTTCTTTTTAAACGAATAACGCCCGATTTAACTTTGGGAGGCGGATCAAAAACATGCTCTTGCACGGTAAAACAATACGCTATGTCGTAATAGGCTTGCAAGAATACACTTAGTATGCCGTAATCTTTATTGCCCGCCGGAGAAGCCAATCGTTCGGCGACTTCTTTTTGTAGCATACATACAATTTCGGTCACTTCTCCTCTCATTTCCTCTAGAATTTTAAAGAAGATTACCGAAGAAATATTATAAGGGAAGTTGCCGATGATGGCAAATTTTTCTTGTTGAAATAAGTCATTGGATGACATACGCAAGAAATCGCCATCAATGATCCTGTTTTCTAGGCTAGGAAAATGTTTTTTTAAGTACACAATAGATTCAATGTCAATGTCTATCGCCCAGGTTTCATACGTATCATTTTTAATCAAGAATTGTGTTAAAACACCCATTCCTGGTCCAATTTCAAGTACTTTAGTATAGTTGCCATGCAGACTTAGCAGTCCTACAATGTCCATGGCAATACCCTGATCGGTAAGGAAATGTTGACCTAAGTGTTTTTTGGCTTTAACTTTTAACATTTTATTGGCTTAAAGATTTATCTTGCAGCACAAAAATAGAAGATTTTGATGAAGGGGTCTATTAAATTAGCAGAAACAATTTCAAGAAAAGAACATTTAGCGGTTATTGTGCAAGATATTGCCGCTGCTCAACTGATTTTGAAAGATAAAATTTCGTTTGAACGCTTTTCTACGCTTGCCAATGCAGGCGAAAAGTTAGTAAACATACAAAATGGGGCGTATAATATTTACCTTATACTTGCCTCCGATAAAAAAACAACATCGGATGCACTTGAATATTATAGAACCAAAGGACATGATTTGTTGAAACTTTTAAACAAAGAACAAATCCAAGACTTGGAGCTTACCAGTGCCTATGCCCAAGACGATGAACTCTTGGCGATGGCAGAAGGCATACTATTGGCCAATTATACGTTTCATAAATACAAAAAAGAACCTAAAAAAAACAGTTTTAAAACCCTGCATTTGGTAGCTACCACCCTTGATAAAATTAGGGTTAAAGCATTGTTGACCGTGTTGGAGTCGGTTTGTTTGGCGCGTGATTTGGTAAATGAGCCAGTGGTGTATTTGACCGCCGAACAATTTAGTACCGAGATGAAATCACTTGGGCATGAAGCAGGTTTTGACGTGGAAGTGTTAGCTAAAAAGGACATTAAACGCTTGAATATGGGTGGTTTGTTGGCCATCAATGCGGGATCGCCCAATCCTCCTACGTTTAACATCCTTACCTATCAACCTAAGCATCATCAAAATAAACAACCTTTGGTGCTTGTCGGCAAGGGCGTGGTGTACGATACTGGCGGACTATCATTAAAAGAAACGGCCAACAGCATGGATATCATGAAATGTGACATGGCTGGTGCTGCGGCAGTGTTAGGGGCAATTTATGCCATTGCCAAAAATAAATTGCCATATTATGTGGTGGGATTAATTCCTGCCACCGAAAACAGACCCGATGGCAATGCCATTACCCCAGGCGATGTGATTACCATGCACAGTGGCACTACGGTAGAAATATTAAACACCGATGCTGAAGGCCGTGTGATCTTGGCCGATGCTTTGAGTTATGCCAAACAATACAAACCAACCTTGGTATTGGATTTCGCAACCTTGACTGGTGCTGCAATTATGGCAGTGGGTAAGTATGGCTCCG
>JBEAZU010000155.1:0-4851 GCA_041169945.1 Bacteroidota bacterium | reverse complement strand
GTACCCTGTACCCTGTACCCTGTACGCTGTACCCTGTACGCTGTACGCTGTACCCTGTACTCTGTACTTAATACCTAATACCTAATACCTAATACCCTGTACCTAATACCCTGTACCTTATACTAAATGCCTAAATTGTCGGTATGATCAAATTTAAACCTATGGCTAGCTTTTGTGGCAAAGTACTGCTTGTACTGATGATCTTGGGTATGCACATAGCGGTGGAGGCACAAAATGCCAAAGAGTTTGATAGTAAATACCTAGAAGCCAAACAATTGTTAAGTGGTTTGAAGTATATCAAGGCAATGGAAGCTTTTAAGCCATTGATGTCGGTGCACAAAAACAATCACCATGCCGCAGAAGCCTGCTATTTTTTTGCCAATGCGGCGTATAAAGTCAAAGATTATTCCGCAGTGTTGATAGGAGTGGCTAATTTACAAACCATTGCACCCAATTGGGGAAATATCGATGATGCCCATTTATTGTTAGCGGCGACCTATTTTGCCAAAAATAAATATTCCTTGGCCTTGGGGAGCCTTGTTAAAATTACCAACCAAGCGGTAGCCAAAGAAGCCCTCCACCTTGAGTCGCAATATGTACATGCTTTACTCAACACCGATACCTTATTGGTGTTACACAGCTTGTTTCCAAACGATGCTTTGGTGACAAATTTGTACCGCGGCTATGTGTCGGCTAAGCAACAAAAAGAAAAAAACAAGCAATTTGTGATCGCTACGGTATTGCCCTTTAATCTCAAAGGCATGAAAGTGGAAGCCATTAACCGAGACAATCAATATGTTTTAGATTTATACCAAGGCATGAAAATGGCCGTATCCACTTTGGAAACGAAAGGCGTGAGTATTGATTTAAGGGCTTATGACGCAGATAAAGATTCGGTACGCTTATTGGCTTTGCTAAATAAACCAGAATTTAAAAGCATTGACCTGTTGATTGGTCCCATTTATAACCAACAAGTGGGCGCAGCTGCTCGACATATGGCAAAGTTTAATGTGGCGGTCGTAAATCCATTGTCCGATAATATCAAAGCGATTCAGAAAACTAAAAATGCTTTATTATTCAAAGCTTCTCAACAAACGCAAGCGATTAAGACAGCTGAGTTTGCCTACGAAAAATTTGAAAACAAAACTACTTTGGTCATTTATGGGAAGTCGCCAAGAGATACTGCTTTTGCGAAAACTTTTAAAGATACCTATACAGCCTTAGGCGGTAACGTGTTTATTTATAAACAAGTAGACAGGTTTAACTCTACCAATCTAACCCAGTTGCTTGGCAAAGATACTTTATTGAATGCAGGATGCGTCGTGGTTTGCCATAGCGAGCAAATGGTGGCCTCTAACATTGTTACAGCAGTAGCTATTCACAATACCAATACCCCTGTGATTACCTATTACGATTGGTTAGATTATACTTCCATTAACTTTGATCAATTTGAAAAATATAATTTTCATTTTGTATACCCTGGTTATATAGATTTTGAAAAAGAAAGTGTGCAGCAATTCAAAACCAAGTACCTCGACAATGCTCATATCTTTCCCTCGGAATACGCATTTTGGGGCTATGATTTAATGATGTATTATGGTACTTTACTTCAAAAATACGGACCTGAATTTTATTCAAAATTGGCTGAGATTCCAGCAATCGATGGCACCCTTATCGAGGATCATTGGTATGGGAATCATCAAGACAATCAATTGTTTCCAATGTTGAAATTTGAAAAATCAAAATTGGTACAAGTGCGTTAACGACGCTTTATCATCAAATCGCTTTAGAGAAATCAAGATATGCAAAGAGCTAAAAGTACAGCCTTATTTGAGAAAGCCAAAACCTTAATTCCTGGAGGGGTAAATTCTCCAGTGAGAGCGTTCAAGGCAGTGGGTGGTAACCCTGTTTTTATTCAATCGGCCAAAGGGGCTTACCTCAAAGATGTAGATGGAAATGCCTATGTGGAGTTGATCAATTCTTGGGGTCCTATGATTTTAGGTCATGCCCATCCAATGATTGAAGAAGCGGTGGCTGTGGCCATTAAAGATTCTTTGTCGTTTGGTGCCCCTACAGAAAAAGAGGTGCTGATGGCTGAATTAATAATTTCCATGGTGCCTTCTATTGAAAAGGTGAGGATGGTGAATTCTGGTACTGAAGCAACCATGTCGGCGATTCGTGCGGCAAGGGGCTATACGAAAAGAGAAAAAATCATTAAGTTCGAGGGTTGTTACCATGGGCATGGGGATTCTTTTTTAATTGCTGCCGGAAGTGGCGCCATTACGATGGGAAATCCAGATTCATTGGGCGTGACGCAAGGGGTTGCCAACGATACCCTTACGGCCATTTACAATAACCTTGAAAGTGTTCAAACCCTAGCGAAAGCCAATAAAGGAAATATTGCCGCCATTATTATTGAACCCGTAGCCGGGAATATGGGCTTGGTAAAACCTGTCAAAGGTTTCTTAGAAGGGCTTCGTACCCTTTGTGACCAAGAAGGAATTGTGCTTATTTTTGATGAGGTAATGACGGGTTTTAGGCTTTCTGCCGGTGGTGCGCAACAATTACTTGGGGTTAAACCCGACATGACTACTTTAGGTAAAATTATTGGTGGTGGCATGCCTGTTGGGGCTTATGGGGGAAAAAAAGAAATCATGGATTGTATCGCGCCTGTTGGTGGCGTATATCAGGCCGGAACGTTGTCGGGAAACCCTGTAGCCATGTCTGCCGGTTTGGCGATGTTAACCTATTTAAAAAACAACCCTTCGGTGTATGATCGTCTAGAAAGTAAAACAACCACTATTGTCAATGGCTTAAGGGCAGCTTTCGCGGAGGCAGGTTTAAATTATACCATTAATCAAATTGGTTCGATGTATACGGTGTTTTTTACCACCCAAGCGGTAACCGATTTCGAATCAGCCAAAACGTCTGATACGGCTATGTTTGGTCAGTATTTTCAAGCGATGCTTAGCCAAGGTATTTACATGGCCCCATCACAATACGAAAGTTTATTCATCTCTGATGCCATCACAGAAAAAGAAATTGCTTTGATTATTGAAGCACATAAAAATGCGTTGAAAATGGTATAAGGTACATGGTATTAAGTACCACGTACATTATACCATTTTGATTTATGGTCTACTGCCAATAATTCAAAATTCAAAATTCAAAATTTAAAATTAAAAAAATGATTCTAACAGACATACAAATACTAGAGGAAATTGAGAAGGGAACGATTAAGTTAGAACCATTTAACCGTGCATGTTTGGGTACCAATTCTTATGACGTGCATTTAGGAAAGCATTTGGCGACCTATAAAAATAGGGTTTTAGATGCACGTGAACACAATGAAATTGACCATTTTGAGATTCCTGCCGAAGGCTTTATGCTTCAACCCAATACGCTCTATTTAGGGGTAACAGCAGAATATACAGAGTCTTTAGCACATGTGCCTTTTTTAGAGGGGAAGTCAAGCGTGGGCCGTTTAGGGATAGATATTCATGCCACTGCAGGGAAAGGTGATGTGGGTTTTTGCAATACTTGGACGCTTGAAATTTCAGTTACACAGCCGGTAATTGTGTACGCAGGGATGCCCATTGGCCAATTGATTTATTTTGTTGTCAATGGTGAAATTGAAAACATGTACAATGCAAAACCAAATGCCAAATACAATAGTCGCACGGTGAAACCCGTGGAGTCTATGATGTGGAAAAATAAGTTTTAGTCTTGTGTTTCATGGATTAAAGTACTAATCAATAAATAATTTTATGACCTTATTACATGCATTAGCGCTTCCTTGGTGGAGCGCTTTTCCTTTTGTGGTATTGCTTGCGCTTATTGTGCTTGCTCCTTTGGTAATGGCAAGTTTTTGGCACCATTATTACAAACACACCGCGGTCGTATTAGGGCTTTCAGTGATTGCTTATTTTGGTTTTCATTTACACGATGTGCATACACCGATAGAGACGGCGGTAGAATATTTGTCATTTGTGATTTTTTTAGGGGCTTTGTTTGTGGCCGCAGGCGGAATTTTTATCCATGCCGACTTCAAAGTAACACCGCAATTAAACATATTGTATTTGTTCATGGGGGCTGTCATCGCCAACCTAATTGGTACTACGGGGGCTGCTATGCTATTGGTAAGGCCTTTTATTCGTTTAAATAAATATAAACTGGCGCCTTATCATTTGGTGTTTTTTATTTTTATAGTATGTAATGTAGGGGGCGCTTTAACGCCTATTGGTGATCCACCCTTGTTTTTGGGGTATTTAAAAGGAGTGCCTTTTTCGTTTACCATTTCACATTTGTTTGGCTATTGGGCTTTGGCTATGGTCTTGCTTTTGGGTATTTTTTATGGCTTAGAACGTAAAAATAAAATGACAGATATTGCCGATGACATACAAGCGTCTAATAAAATTGTGGTAGGGGGGAAGCGGAATTTGTTTTGGTTGACCATCATTATCGCAGCCGTTTTCTTGGATCCTAATTTTCACGATTGGTTGCCTTACCTTGACCTTGACGGTAAAAAAGTGTCTTTTATTCGCGAATTGATTCAGCTGGGCGCTGCCACCATTTGTTATCTAACGGCCAATAAAACGGCTTTAAATGCAAATGAATTTAGTTTTGAGCCAATTTTGGAAGTAGTGTTTCTGTTCTTTGGTTTGTTTTTTACCATGATGCCTGCCTTGAAATTGGTGGCAGCTTATGCCGTGACGCCCGAAGGACAGTCAGTTTTTACGACTTCTTCTATGTATTGGGCTGCGGGTTTCTTTTCTAGTTTCTTAGACAATGCGCCTACCTACCTTAATTTCTTAACCGCTGCGATGGCAAAATTTGGCAAAGATATCAATG
>JBEAZU010000154.1:0-3634 GCA_041169945.1 Bacteroidota bacterium | reverse complement strand
TCTTCGAAAAAAAACTTATACCCACCTAGCGCTACTGCACCACCGATGATGGCAGAGAGCAGTAATGTCAAAATTGATTTGTTTACTTTCATGTTTCTTGTCTTTTAGTTTTAGTGTTTATATGAAAAAATATGCCATTCTTTCATATGTCTAAATTTTAAACGAATGCTGACAAAATTTATTGGATGTGTTGTCAATTTGTCATTTAAAATCCATGTAGCGATATTGATACTTTTGAAACGCGCTTATGTCATCTACCTACATCAAATCATCTCACGCCAAAAAAATAATAATATTTTAAAACATAAATGAATCGCAAATTAAAAGAAAAGTTTAAATTTGTAATTCATTCAGATCCCTTTTGCTATGCTTGTTCTTAAAAACTGTATCTTATATACTGGCGAACAGGTGCTTTATAACAAAGCACTCATTATTAATGACGATAAAATACTTCACATTGTAGAAGAAGACCAAGTGAGTGATGGCATTGATTTAGGGGGACAAAACGTTTCTCCTGGTTTTATTGATTTACAAAATAATGGTGGAGGAGGAAGTTTTTTCACGAAAACGCCTAATTTGGAGAGTATAGGTAAAATATACAATGCCAATAAATTTCATGGCGCTACCAATTATTTGGTCACCATGATTTCTTCACCATTAGAGACAATATTAGAAGGGATTGCTGCCACAAAAGCGTGTATGGATGCTAAACAATATGGTTTATTGGGTATGCATTTAGAAGGTCCTTATTTTAATGTGCAAAAAAGAGGGGCACATAAATATGTAAGACCAGTAGAAACAGATGAATTAAAAACCATTATCGATAAAGGAGATGGGATTATTAAGGTCATGACTATTGCTCCTGAAACTTTTACAGATAAGCAATTAAATTTATTAGAAGATAGTAATATTATCATATCTGCAGGTCACAGTAATGCTACCTACAAACAAGCCAAAGATTTTTTTGACAGTGGTATTAGCATGGTAACACATCTTTTTAATGCCATGTCTCAGTTTAACAGTAGAGAACCTGGCTTAGTAGGGGCAACTTTTGATTCAAGAAACATTTATGCGGGCATTATTGTCGACGGAGAACACTGTGATTATTCTGTGGTAAGGGTATCTAAGAAAATTTTAGAAGACAAATTGTTTTTAGTGACCGATGCCATGGACACTGGAGAAGACAATGAATATGGTATTTCTAAAATCAATGGCCTTTGGAGATCTGAAACTGGAGCTTTGGCAGGATCGGCCTTGACCATGATTGAAGGCGTTGAAAATTTAGTGAAACGTGTGGGTATTACCATTGATGAAGCCTTAAGAATGGCAACCTTGTATCCTGCAAGAGCCATAAAAGTTGACAATGAATTTGGTAGAATTAAACGTGGATTTAAAGCTAACTTAGTCGTGTTTGATGATAAATTCAAAGTAAATGCGGTGGTAACCAATGGCGTTTATGAAGACGCATCGATGTTGGTATAAACGACGCTAATCTTAGGGATACAAAAAAGGCTGATAATATGTATCAGCCTTTTTTATGTCGTTATAGTTTATAAACTCCTATAAAACAATAAGCTCTCTTTCATTTGTACCTCATTGACAGGTATTTCATAATTGGCTTTGCCTATGCTTTCAAGTAAGGCAAATTGCACGACATTGTTTTCGTTTTTTTTGTCTTGAAGGGTATGGGTAATGATGGCTGGTAAATCCTCCTCAGGTATTGAAACCTTTCCATAAATGCGAATAAAAGTGTTGCATATTTCGGTTAAATTGTCGGCGGAGATAAAGCCTAATTCCTTTGAAAGCCAAGCTTCTACCATCATTCCTACGGCAATGGCTTCACCGTGCAATAATCGTTTATCTGGTAATTCTAAGTAAAAACTTTCCACCGCATGGCCAAGGGTGTGTCCAAAATTTAATATTTTTCGAAGTCCTTTTTCTGTTGGATCCGTGGTGGTAACATACGATTTAATCCCCACGGAATGTTTAATTACGCTTAACCAATCGAAGTCTGTTAAGTTTTTGTGTTTAATGGCTTGCCATTGTTCCGCATCTGCAATTAAACTATGTTTCAATACCTCTGCATAGCCTGAACGTAATTCTCTTTCAGGAAGCGTTGTTAAAAAAATCGGATCAATTAATACCGCCAAAGGTTCTTGAAATACGCCAATATGGTTTTTGTATCCCATGAAATCTACCCCAAGTTTTCCGCCTACACTGGCGTCTACCATCGATAGCAAGGTGGTCGGGATTTGGGCAAATCGTATGCCTCGTTTATAAGTAGAAGCACAAAAACCGCCCATGTCTCCAATTACGCCTCCCCCTAAATTGAGTAACAATGCTTTTCTATCTAATCCCATACTTGTCATGGCTGACCAAATATGGGTGCAGGTTGTCAAGTTTTTTTCTTCTTCACCACTCAATACCTCTATCAATTCATGGTTGTGCGGTAAAGCTTTTTGGATAAGCGGATAACAATGCTTTTTGGTGTTTTCGTCAACCAGTACTACTATTTTAGTGCATTGGTTTTTGGCTAACAGCGTAGCAATTGCTTCGGTGATTTGCTTACTAATATGAATGTATGCGGCTATTTCCATGTGTGATTACAGTCTTGCTTATTTCATTACCACCGCTGGGTTTCCAAATACTTTGGCGCCATTGGCTACATTCGCAATGACTACAGAACCTGCCCCAATTTGCGCTTTTTTACCAATGCTAACACCACTCACGATGACTGCACCTGCGCCAATAAACGCATTTTCTGCTATTTTAACACCCGCACAAATGACTGCTCCAGCACCAATTTGTACGTATTCTTCTAGTTCTGCCTCGTATTCGATTACAGCACCGGCATTGATAATACAATGACTTCCTATTTTTGCGTTTGTGCCAATGACGGTGCCTGCCGCAAACAAAGAACCATGTCCTAAAATAGCACTTTTTTCAATAGAAGCATTTTTATGGATGGCATTTACGGGCATCACTTTTCTTCCCTCTAGCAAAGCTTCCACCAATGATTTACGAAACTTATTGTCATCGTTGGCCACAAAAACTTCTACCTTATCCCCAATTAAATTAATGAAACTTTCGTCATCAGTGCTGCCCATTACAGGTACATCATCGATTTGTTTGTTGTGCAAGGCGGCATCGTCATCTAATAAACAATACACCACCACTTCATTAGATTTAAATATATCTAAAGCGACTTGTCCTAATCCTTTTGCGCCTAATATTATAACTGGTTTTTCCATTTTTTTAATTTTTATAAGTCAACTAAAACAATTGCTTGTTTAAGCGCTGTGGCCAATATGAATGTTTTAAACTGCTTTTACAGCATAAAAATCGAAATGATGCCATTTAAGCATGTCTTCTTTTTCGTGGATTGGTATAATTTCGGTGGTTGAAATTAAATCATTGATATGGAATAGCTTGTATCCTTTAGATTTTAATAATTCAAAGTGCTCAAATCTCTCTTCCGGAGTGGTTTTTCCAAAGCATTCTGAGATAACCACTGGATAATAAGTCGTGATTAAATTAGAGATAGATTTGATGATTTCTTTATCGTAACCTTCTGTATCAATTTTGATGAGTTTTAAATTGGCCATTTGGTTTTCAAAATTTTCTTTCAAAAATT
>JBEAZU010000153.1:0-13485 GCA_041169945.1 Bacteroidota bacterium | reverse complement strand
TATCATGATTATTGATAAATTATCCACAAATGAATGAATATACAATTGATTGTTGAATGTTAAAATCTTGTAAATCTCCGAATATGACTACAAAATTCCTAATTCTAAAGCCGTTATTTTGCATTATACCCCACCTAAGATTCGTTGAAAAAAGAATGGCATTGGGGCATTTATGGCTTCAAAATAGACCATCATGATATAAGACTATAGCGAATGGCGTTTAAAAGAAGTTAATCCGCTATCACCCATGAGATTTGCCAAAAGGTACTGGCTTATTCTACCACCAATTCAAAAGGCACACGCGCTTGCACCCCTTTCATGGTGTTTATTTTTTGCAAGGTTTTAAAATATGGATACAATTCACCCAATTCAGCAGCAATCATTTTTGATTGTGCATCCTTAGATTTATCCTCAAACAAGGCTTCTAACCAATTTTTATGTTCAGGCACATACATCACACTATAGTCGGCCCCCAGTTTAGCACTGGCAGCGGCAATGTCAATGGCCTTTTGTAAACCGCCTAACTCATCTACTAAACCAATGGCCTTGGCTTGTGTGCCCGTCCACACGCGACCACCAGCCACTTTACGAATTACTTCAATGTTCACTTTTCTACCTTCAGCGGCTTTTCTTAAAAATTCTTCGTAGGTAAATGCTACTTCCGACTGAATAATTTTTCTTTCATAGTCAGTCATTTCACGCGTTACACTGCCGACATCAGAAAATTTCCCCGTTTGGTAACCATCTACCGTGATTCCAAACTTATTACTCAAGGTGTTTTTAATATTAAAAATTAAGCCAAACACCCCGATAGAACCAGTAATAGTAGTGGGTTGCGCTACAATTTTATTACAAGCCATGGCCATATAATAGCCACCAGAAGCCGCCATGTCAGACATAGAAGCAATAACAGGTTTTACCCTACGCGTAATGACAATTTCTCTCCACATTAAATCGGAGGCCAAAGCGCTCCCGCCAGGCGAATTAATCCTCAGCACGATGGCTTTAACTTTGGGGTTATTTCTGGCTTTGCGTAATTGTTCACAGACATCTGCCGAACCAATTTCATCTACGACACTGTTTCCTTGATGAATTTCTCCTGTAGCCACAATCACCGCTATTTTTTTATCTTCATTTTGGGATACTTCAGGCAAAGATTTCACATAATCACCCAAATCCACCAGTTTGATTTTTGTAGTCGTCAAATGGATGCCCAATTTTTGCCTTAAGGCCGACTCCACTTGGTCATAATACCCTAAATGGGTAATTAATTTAAAACGTACCGCATCATTGGCATTGTGGACGTACATAGAATCAGAAATCAGTCTCAACCTGCCCACCGAAATTTGACGAGAGGCAGCAATGTCAGTCAACATACTGGTATATACCCCATTCAATAAAGTATCTAATTGGTTACGGTTGTGGTCACTCATTTTGTCTAATAAAAATGGTTCCACGGCACTTTTATAATCCCCCACTTTAAATACTTCCGGTTTGATTTCTAATTTCTCAAACAAGTTTTTAAAATAAAACAACTGTGTGCCAATACCATTAAACTCCAATAAACCTTCAGGGGCTAAATATATTTGATGGGCAGAAGAAGCAAGGTAATAAGCTCCTTCGGAGAATGATTCGCCATAAGCCACAATAAATTTTCCGGATTTTTTAAAATCAACCAAGGCGGTTCTGATTTCTTGCAATGAAGCAAAACCTGCCCTCACTTTACTCAAGTTCAAATAAATGCCTTTGATTTTTGCATCGGTTTTAGCGGCGACAATTGCTTTTTTGATGTCGACCAAGCCTATACTTGCTTTGTCGTCGCCCATAGGCAAATGCAACTCTTCTAAAGGATTAGCATGAGACACTTCCGTAATAGGTTTGTCGAAATTTAATTTCAAAACGCTATTGGCTTCGATAATTTTAGCATCGGAAACTGAAAATATGCCTACCATGAGGAGTATTGCTCCAAGCACAAAAATGGTCAATGCGATTAAAGAAGCGAAGAGGTATTTGATAAATTGCCACATATATTTTACACTATTAAAAAACAACACTTGGTTTCCCCAAATTTATACGAATAGAGGCACAGAAACAAATCAAATACCATAATATATGCAGAAACTATAAACTACTCGCCTATCAAACCAAGAGGACGTATTTTAAGCAACGAACCTCGTCGTACCCTAGAAAAATAGGTATAAAAAATCAACTGCCACCAAAAAATCTTTATTCTTCAATAATTGCCCTGATGGCATCGATATACCCATAAGACCAGCCTTCCACAATATCGTCGTAGGCTTCCTCTGGAATATTGGTATGATTCAATTCAAATGAAGTCCCTTTTTTATCGACATGCAATTTGATGGTTACAATAGATTCTTGTCCTTCAGGATTATCGAAATACCATTCTTGTACAATCTTTTTATTTTTTTCGAATTCAATATTTCGACCCGAAATATCACCATCATACAAAGAAAATTCTGAGCCAGGCACTTCAGACATTACCACTTCAGCATTGGTCCATACTTCAATCAACACAGGGTTTACCAACGCATTGTAAACGTATTCGGGTAGGGTTTCAAAAATAAAATATTTTTTAAAGTTCTTCATTTGAAAGGTATAAAGTACTAAGTACAAAGTACAAAGTAACATGACTGTTCATTAAGATTACTTTGTACTTCATACCTTGTACTTTGTACAAAAATGTGCACTCGAGAGGATTCGAACCTCCAACCCTCAGAGCCGAAATCTGATATTCTATCCAGTTGAACTACGAGAGCATAAAAAGCTACAAAGCTTGTACCTGCGTACTTGCTTTGTAGCTTTTAGCAATAAACATTCCCGAAGGAATTATTTATCATATTTTAAATCGTCTGGTCTATCGCTAACCATTCTGTTTGGGAAAACAAAAGGAGAGATAATTACCAACACGAACAATACTGCAATTAGATATAAGAATGCCATAATTGTAAATTTATAAATGAATACTTATGCAATTACTTTACGTTTGCGATTGCTTCTTTTACCAAAGCAGCTGCATCTTTTAATACTACGGCAGAACTTACTTTTAGGCCAGATTCATTGATGATTCTTGCACCTTCTTCTGCATTAGTTCCTTGTAAACGAACAATAATTGGAATATTGATACTTCCAATTGCTTTGTAAGCTTCCACAACACCGTTTGCAACCCTATCGCAACGCACAATACCACCAAAGATATTGATCAAGATCGCTTTCACATTTGGGTCTTTAAGGATAATTCTAAAACCAGCTTCCACCGTTTTAGCATTTGCCCCTCCTCCTACGTCAAGAAAGTTTGCCGGCTCACCGCCAGATAATTTAATGACATCCATGGTTGCCATCGCTAAACCAGCACCATTCACCATACAACCAACGTTTCCGTCAAGTTTAACATAGTTTAAGTGATTGTTAGACGCTTCCACTTCCAAAGGATCTTCTTCCGCTAAATCTCTCAATTCAGCCAAGTCTTTATGACGGAACAATGCGTTGTCATCTAAATCAACTTTAGCGTCAACGGCTAAAATTTTGCTGTCAGATGTTTTTAACACAGGGTTAATTTCAAACATGGCCGCATCAATTGAGTCATACGCATTGTAAAGTGACGTGATAAATTTCACCATTTCTTTAAATGCATCACCACTTAAGCCCAGATTGAAAGCAATCTTACGCGCTTGGAATGGTTGAAGACCAACAGTAGGGTCGATTTGTTCTTTGAATATTTTTTCTGGCGTATGTTCTGCCACTTCTTCAATGTCCATACCACCTTCGGTACTTGCCATGATTACGTTACAGCCATTGGCTCTATCCAATAATATAGATAAATAGTATTCTTTAGGTTCTTCAGCGCCTGGATAATATACATCCTCAGCGATCAACACCTTGTTTACTTTTTTACCTTCATCTCCTGTTTGGATAGTCACCAAAGTGCCACCTAACATTTGACCTGCTTTCACAGGCACTTGGTCTAATCCTTTTGCAAGCATTACACCATTGTAGTCTGTACCTACAATTTTACCTTTACCTCTACCACCTGCGTGGATTTGAGATTTTACGACAAACCAAGACGTTCCAGTTTCAGCGGCAAGTTTTTTTCCAGCTTCGAGAGCTTGCTCAGGAGTTTCGGCTACGATACCTCTCTGAATTCTTACGCCAAACTTTTCTAATATCGCTTTGGCTTGATATTCATGTATATTCATAAATGAAGATTTTTTTCCAATCGCTAAAGTAAACCTTTTGATTTTTAATATCAAGAAAATTGTCGGTAATCGTATAAATTTTATTCAGATAAACTATATTTGATTTCTAGTTCGCTAAAATTGAGATGAAAACAAGATGTATTTCTTAGTCATCCTGATTGCCAAGCATAGTATTTCCATTGTTCAAATAAGTTATTGCTTACCATTATGATGCTTAAAGCAACCAATATCACCAAGTCGTTCGGAGAATTACAAGTACTCAAAGGCATAGATTTAACCATTAATGCCAATGAAGTCGTGGCGATTATTGGCGCTTCTGGCGCAGGGAAAAGTACCTTATTGCAAATTCTTGGCACCTTAGACAAGCCCGACAAAGGTACCTTGAGTATCAACGACGAAGATATTTTACACATGAGCTCAAACACTTTGGCTGAGTTTCGAAATAAAAACATTGGCTTTATTTTTCAATTCCACAACCTATTACCGGAATTTACAGCATTAGAAAATGTGGCGATTCCTGGCTATTTGGGCAACAGAAACGAAAAAGAGGTACAAAAAGAAGCCGCAGAATTGTTGTTTATGCTTGGCTTAAGCCATCGTTTTCACCACAAACCCAATGAATTGTCGGGTGGTGAGCAGCAAAGGGTTTCTATTGCGAGGGCTTTGATTAACTCTCCTTCTATTATTTTTGCAGATGAGCCAAGTGGTAATTTGGATTCCAAAAATGCTGCCGACTTACACAATTTGTTTTTTAAATTACGAGACGAGCTCAACAAAACATTTGTAATTGTTACCCACAACAAAGAATTAGCCGCCATGGCCGATAGGACAATTGAAATGAAAGATGGCTTGGTAATGTCTGGGGCAGATAGCCTTTAGTAATGGTAAGGAAACCATCAAAAGTCGGGTCGATTATATCCCTATTTTTTTAGACGTTGACATAAACTCCTTTAAATAATAGGGTTCAAAATAGGCAAGGTCTTCAAATTTTGAAGCATTAAATGCCTCTTCGGCCAAATACCCAACATATTTTGCGGATGGATAAATATGGGATACAAAATGCGCATTGGGATGGTCAATGATTGCTTTTACCTTGTCATTGGAATTGCCCACAAAATAAACTGGACCAGCCGCTAAAAACGATTCGAACGAATGGGCTTCTATAATATGTGCCTCGGTGGGTAATAGATATTGGCGTCCGCTAGCGTCAAACATGGCACAAAACACTTCCATTCTTCTGGCATCAAGCATGGTGCAAATCGTTCCTATGTGGCTAGGATGTAAATACGTCAATTGATAAGCCATCGCTTCTAAACTTCCAATCGCAATCAATGGTTTATCGTTGGCCAAGCATAAGCCTTTGGCAGTAGATACCCCAATTCGCAAACCAGTATAAGAACCAGGCCCTTTTGAAACTGCGAAAGCATCAAAATCTTGAGGTGTAAAACCAAGGTATTGCAAGAGGTGCTGTATGATTGCGGCAAGATTTTCGGAATGTGTTTTATCGACAAACAATTCATTCGTCGCCAACAATTTACCGTCTTGGTGAACTGCCACCCCACAAACAGCTGTAGACGTATCGATGCTAAGTATTAAAGCCATAGTTTTATAGGAAGGAGCAAAGTGCCATACTGATTTTCAAAGCACGATACAGGTGAGCGTTCATTATTTCCCTGACAATATTTTTTTATATTGTTCTGGATTCTTCAACACCTTCATGGCCGCTTGAATATCTTGGTCGTGGTCGAAAGAAGCTTCGATGGCTCCTTTTTGAAGATAGTAGCGCGCACAAATCTCCGCTTCCACCATTTGTTGAATTTCTGCTCTAAAGGTATATAAATCTTTGTCTTTGTTATGCGAGATTTGGGACTTCAGGGATTCAATTTTGTCTTTTATGCCCTCATAATAGGCTTCTTTCTTCGCTGTTGCGATAAGTTCTTCTAAGTTTGTTTCTACTTTGGTTTTATAATCGTATTCTTTGCTAGCGATAAACTTCACAAAATCGGCGTAGGCCGCATCGCTCATCTTGAAATCTTTGGCAGGCGCAATGGTTTTATTTTCAAAAGCATATTTATTCGCATAAGCGAAAATAAGATTTTTACCAATCAAACTAGCCGTAATCTGAGCCATCTCTTTTTGTTCAACGATTATTTCTGGGGTTACCCCTCCTCCATCGTAAACGGTACGACCATTTTTAGTTTTAAAAGCGGTTTTCAAAGAATCGGCAAACTTACTTACAGTACCGTCTTCATTGCGATGGCTATAATCGATGGCTTGAATACACCTACCAGAAGGTGTATAATATTTGGCCACTGTTAATTTAATTTGAGAATTATAGGGCAATGGTCTTGTGGATTGCACCAAACCTTTGCCATAACTTTTTTGTCCAATCACCACTCCCCTGTCGTAATCTTGAATCACGCCCGACACAATCTCCGAAGCAGAAGCACTTCTGCCATTGATCAATACCACTACAGGCATGTCGGCATCTAAAGGTTGGTTAAGGCAGGTATAGGTTTTATTCCAATCCACAATTTTACCTTTGGTGCTTACCACTTCTTTGCCTTTGGGAATAAACAAGTTTGAAATGTCTACCGCTTCATTTAACAAACCTCCCGGATTAGCCCTTAAATCAAATACAATACTTTTTGCACCCGTTTTTTTAAGTTCCTTGATGGCATTTTCTACATCTTTGGCTGCATTGGTCATGAATTCTGACAATTGCAAATAGCCAATATCCTCCGACAACATGCCGTAATAGGGTACATTTTCGAGTTTGATTTGTTTACGGGTTACCGTTACTTCAAAATTTTCTTTCTCGCCATAACGTTCTATTAAAAGCTTCACAGAAGTATTGGCTTGTCCTTTTAAGAACTTAGACACTTCGGTATTGTCTTTGGTATCTAATACTTTACCATCGATGGCCACAATGACATCGCCAATTTTCAACCCTGCCAATGCCGCAGGAGAATTAGGATAAGGCATTATAATGACCGTTTTATTGTCGTGTTTCCCTATCACAGAACCAATACCACCATATTGACCGGTAGTCATGGTACGGTAATCTTCTATTTCATCTTCTGGAATATAATTGGTATAAGGATCTAATCCGGCCAACATGTCATCAATACCCGTACGAATGGTTTTGGATGGATTAAGGTCATCCACATAATAGGCATTGATTTCTTTAAAAACGGTAGCAAAAATGTCAATGTTCCGCGCTATTTCAAAAAGTCTTTCATCGGCTTTGGTAAAGGCAAATAAGCCTATGGCTAAGGTCAATGCAAGTCCAAAAGCTGCTTTTTTGATGGTTTTATTTTTCATTGTTAATTCAATTTGGTCTTAGGTACATCTTGCGTGTAGCAAAATAAATAATTAGAATGGTAATGAATATTTGTGCAAATATAGCCTAGAAAATGGTAGCTCTAGGGCAAACGCATTAAAATAAATTTGTTTAAAAAGCCTCCGCCCAAATCTCTCTATTATAAGGAGCAAAACTTCCATCACAAATTTGTGATTAATGTAGTAATAATCTTCATTTTAAAAAAATTCAGTATAAAAGCTAATCGGAAAGTAAAGCCATTCTCCTTTAGAAATAGGATTGGAACGAAGCCTAAATCAGTGAAATCTCTCGCTACAAATCCTCTAATCAGAAAGTAATACCCTAATTAGGACTTGCTAAAAAACTCAAAAGCAACAATTAAGTAGTGTTGAGTGTTGACAACATGGCTTGCTGAAAAAAGCCAATAAATTTTAATCTAACCTATAGCGCAGTATTTGATGGTGCTAATTTGTGTTCATTGAAATCTTAAATGCATCACTAGAACCAAGGTTTAGCAAAAAAAGGTCAATAAAAATGGCTACTTCAATAAAGGAGTAGCCATTTTTATTGACACAATATTGTTGTGGATTGATTTTCCAATCGATTCAACTCAAAAAACAAGTCGTCAATTAGCCCATATTGGTATATACGGCTTGCACGTCGTCGTCTTCTTCAATTTTATCGATCAGCTTTTCTAAATCAGCTTCTTGTTCTTCGGTAAGTTCCACGGTTGTATTCGGAATGCGTTGTAAGGTAGCACTTACGACCAATAATCCTTTTTCTTCTAAGGCTTTAGACATGGTGCCAAATTCTGCAAAAGGACAATAAAGATAAAGCTCATCATCCACTTCACTGATTTCTTCTAAGCCAAAATCAATCAATTCTAATTCTAATTCTTCTTTGTCTATGCCTTCGGCTTTGATTTGAAAAACCCCTTTGCGATCAAACACAAAAGACAAAGAGCCTGAAGTACCCAAGGTGCCGCCATTTCTACTTAAGTAAGTACGAATATTGGCCACAGTTCTAGTGGTATTGTCGGCAGCACACTCAATAATAATGGCTACCCCATGTGGGCCATAGGCTTCATAAACAATTTCAATGATGTCTTTTAAATCTTTTTCCGTAGCCCTTTTGATGGCTGCATCTATACGATCTTTAGGCATATTTTGCCCTTTGGCATTTTGAATGGCGGTACGTAAACGAGAGTTGGTGTCGGGATCACTGCCTGTTTTTGCCGCCATGGTAATTTCTTTACCCAATCGAGGAAACAATCTTGACATTGCTCCCCATCTTTTCATTTTTCTTGCTTTGCGAAACTCAAAAGCTCTTCCCATGAATACTATATGTTTTAATAAATGAATGCTGTTTACAAAAGTACTTAAATTATAACAATCTTAAAATCTAAATGTCAAACCAGCGGTAAAATTTATACCATTTAGTTTAATGCCTAAATTCTCCGTATTGACATCGTTTTTCAAAATCACGGTCTTGTTTTTTTCTTTCCAACTGCCTAATTCATACCCTACAAAAGCCATGTTGGCATGAACGCCTAACCAATTGCCGACAATCGCACGCCTCAATCCAAGGGCAAACTGCCAATTGCCCCCCGTACCCGAGATAACAGGTTTCGTACTTGCAGGATTTGAAACCGTAGCAGCGGCACGTGACAAGGCTATTGAGGTGTATATGGTAGTTTTAGCAGTATTATAAAAATGATAATATCCTTTTATGCCTATCATACCCGAACTAAACTTTGTACCCAAACTTGCATTGGTAAGCCCTCCAAATTCGATAAGGGCACCAATCCCAAACTTGTTTGACAAGGCAAATTCATACTGAAGGTCGATGATGTTTTGCCCTCCGGTGCCAGTTTTATGCACACTATTGTTCACCGATGAGCCATAATTTCCTCCTCCCAAACTCAGCGCTATGCTATGGCAATGTTTGCTAAAGAAAAAAGGCACGAAAGGCAAGCCTGGAAGTTTTACCTGTTGTGGCTTCACAATTGTCGAACTTATCGCTTGAGGGCGATTAGCAATTGGCATGGTTTCAAGGGTTTGACTTTGACCTTCAATCGCCAACATCATAAACGTGCATAACCATAGGTATATATTTTTCATACGATAAGTTTCATGCAATTTTAAAATAAAATAGGGCATATGAAAATTTTACTTGTAAGAAATTATCAGATGTACTTTTATTACATCATGAATATGTTAAATTTGACTATTCAAAACATTGAAGCATCAGCGTGCATGGAAAAGCCTAGTAATAATATTAACATCAAGAACAAAAAAGCCTCTTTTGAATACCAATTTTTAGACACTTATGTGGCAGGTATTGTTTTGTCGGGCACTGAAATTAAATCGATCAGACTCAAAAATGTGAGTATGGGTGATGCATATTGTTATTTTATGAATGGAGAAATGTACATCAAAAGCTTACACATCTCTAAATATACCCATGGCACTTACCTCAACCATGAACCCATGCAGGAACGCAAACTTTTATTAAAGAAAAAAGAATTGCGTAAAATTGAACACAAACTCGACGACCAAGGCATTACCATTATTCCTGTTCGTTTGTTTGTGACCGAACGTGGCTGGGCAAAGGTTGAAATTGCCATTGCGAAAGGAAAAAAACTCCATGACAAACGCGACGATATCAAAGACCGAGATGCCAAACGTGAATTGGATAGAAATTTTAAAATGTAACCCTTGGATAGAAATTTTAAATTGTTGGTGTTGAAGAATTGAATAACAATGCTAAATTTCTTTCAATCTAAATTTTATACAGATGAAACAATTTGGAGTATGTACCTTGAGCATTGTTCCGGTGAGAACCATGCCTTCAGACAAATCAGAATTAAGTACACAATTACTTTTTGGAGACGAATACGAAGTTTTAGCCACGTCAGAAAATTTAAAATGGCTTAACATCCGCATCATTTACGACGACTATGAAGGCTGGATTGACTTCAAACAACACACAGACCTGCCCGTATTAAGCGCCCACCAAACCATTGTGTTAAGCACCTTAACGCAAATGATTACCACTGAAAATTTCAGTTTTCCCATTGTCATGGGAAGCATTTTACCAGAAACCTCACAAACGATGTTTAGCTTGGCCGCTCAACAATTTTATTTGGAAACGCTTCCTCAGTTGGCAAAAACAAATTTTAGCCCAAGAACTTTAAGTATTGTGGCTACACAATACCTGCATGCCCCCTATTTATGGGGAGGAAAAACCCCTTTTGGGATTGATTGTTCGGGATTGATGCAACAAGTGTTTAAAATATGTGGCATTAAATTGCCCCGAGATGCTTACCAGCAAGCAGCCTTGGGAAATACGATTGAATTTGGTGAACAAAAAGAAGGTGATTTAGTGTTCTTTGCCGGAGAAACAGGAAAGGTGATTCATGTAGGTTTAATGCTTGATAACGAAACCATTATACATGCCCATGCGTACGTACGCTTGGATAAACTTACCGCTCAAGGCATATTGAATTTAAAGACTAATTTATATTCACACCGGCTGCATAGTATCAAGCGATTGGAGCCCTAAAATAGGTAAAACGATGAACGGAAGAGTACTTATACTGAACCAAGACCTTAGGGCCTTGACAGTATGCAGCGTTCAAAAAGCTTTTGTGCTTTTATATCTCAATAAAGCCGAAATGATTTCGGATGTAGACGATTATTATATTCGCTCTATATCTTCCCAATATCCCATGCCATCGGTCATTAAACTGCAATCGTACGTCAACGTACCCTACAAACAGGTTGCACTCACGCGACAGAATCTCTTTAAACGAGACGGTGGCACGTGCCAATATTGTGGATCCTCGCGCGACCTCACCCTCGACCATGTGTTTCCTCGATCAAGGGGTGGCGCGACCACTTGGGACAATTTAATTACGGCCTGCAAAAGGTGTAATGCTCGAAAAGGAAGTCACACGCCAGAAGAAGCCAATATGCCGCTCAAACGTGCCGCATTTAAACCATCATTTGTCATGTTTTTAAGGGATTTTTCGGACCACAAACATAACGATTGGGAACATTATTTGGGAAGCAAAAGAAACAGAAAAAATTAAGCATCAGAAAAAAGCTACCATCATTAGAAATCACAAGTGAGTCATGTGTTTATATTAGATAATTAGGGGTAATTTAGAGAATGATAAATCAAAGGCATTCGGCCAACACCTCAACTTTATTGAACATACTAATGGTACACATTATTTCGAGAATACACCATAAACTATCCTATCTTGCAAGCTAAATGCTACAATGATGAGGGTAAACCAATCCATTCATCAGCATGTAAATACGTTACTTGCTGATGAATTTTATTTTAACAAAACAGAAGAAACAAGTCCTTTTGGTAATGTAGATGGCTCAGATGCTTTTGATGCCTACCAAGTTTGGCAAATTGATTTCCCTGGCGTTTCTCCTTTGGTGTTTTTTAAGGATTTACGCCATGCTTGGGACTATTTACCTTTTGATTATACCACTGCCAGCAACGACACCATAGCAAAATACTTGTTAGAAAATCCATTGGGAATAGACATGTTGATTGGTCAAAACTGCGCTTTGGTAGCCTTGAGTTTTGGGCAATACATCATAGAAGGCCATGTTTGCAGTCGCTTGGTACAACAAACCCAAATCGCCATTGAAACAGCCCTCCACCCAATGGTGATGATGGCTTACCAAGAAACATATCAAACCAAAAGAACAACCTACCTACAACTCATGCGCGACACCTTAAAGCTGGTACCAACCATTGCTTAAGGTCTTTTTATTATGGTCGTTGACCTAAAAGAATAGCTTGCCACAGCGCATGAAAGCAGATTGACAATGCAAAAAAAAACTCCGGGGCAAGCATCATTTAATGGCACAATAAAATCATGCGAAGCTCGCAAAGGGAAATCACGCAAAGCTCTCCAAGAAAACCTAACAACCTGAAGGGATTCAACAACAATACGCATAGGTCTAATGGAGACTATTCAACACCGCCCCATCTCCATTGTAATAGTTTGATATTTGAATACTATTGAGTAGTATTGATAAAAATACATCCACAAACACGAGATATATACGCTAATTTGGGTAGGAGTTGCGTATACATATTCGTTATAAGCAAGCATAAGTGACAGACCATTACAAAATATCGTTAGACATTTTATACCGACTTTTGAAAGAGTCAGGTAACGACCATTGGGCAAATTGGATTCAAAAAGACATTCAATTATGGACAACTGAAAAAAGAGTTGATAATCATTTAAAGGCTTATGGCGGAATGGGCTCAATTAACGACTTGTCGGTTGGCGGTTCAGACACAATTGGTGTTTGGAAAAACAGATTATTTGACACGACTAAAAATCTTACTTGGAGTTTAGCAAAAGGAAAAATATCGACACCACCACTTGACGACAAATTTTATCGTTACGGCTCAACTGAAATTAGCGGTTGGCGTTGTAGACATTGTGGACATTCGAGAATTGACAAATCAAATATTGAACTATATCTCTCGACTGAATTTTTGCCCAAACTGTTCGTTGACTATATTGGACAAAACAAATTAATAGAAATCTTGGACTTGAAGACCATTGTTGCACTTGGCCAAATAGTTGAGAAAAGGAATGCAATTGAAAAGCTAATCCAAAATGCCAACATTACCTTGACAACTGGAAATGAATGGTTATGGACTTGCCCAGAATGCGAAAGCAAAAACGTTTGTGTTTACAGGTGGCAGACAACGGACAACGACACAAGACTTATTGAATCGAAAGACAATTTAAAAATGGAAACTGAAAAAATGCCAGCTTATAACAACTAAGTTTTCGTGGTGGCTGCAAGCCAAGCCATGAAAACTCGGTTGAACGGAACCTTTGGTAGCGCTGTGTTATGCACTTATCGTTTGCTAAAAATAGGTAAATGGAAGCAGGTT
>JBEAZU010000152.1:0-3144 GCA_041169945.1 Bacteroidota bacterium | reverse complement strand
GTATTGAATTGTCTTAAATAATACAAAATGAAATTGTTTGACTTAACATTTACTTTAGATTTGAAATTTAGTTTTGTACAATTAATTTCAATTTTACACAATTTACCAATTTTAGTGATGAATTTTTCCGGTTCATTTAAAAATAATTCATAAGGTAAAACAAGTACATTTTCTTTTCCAAAAAGCGAGTAATATTCCTGAATTAAGTAGCTAAATTTGAAATGGTTAGGAGAAAAGGCTGTTTTAAGGTCTTTGCTTTTTGGTTTTAAAAATTTAAGTACTTTGTGTGTTCCTCCGCCATTAAGGTATTGGAAATAAAGTGATTGTGTTATTTTTTTTTGTTCTCTTATGACGATTAATATTTTAGCTTTTGGAAAATGTTTTTTTAAAAGAACAGCATTTTTGCGAGAATCATAAGCTCCGTGTGTAGCCGTACCCACAAGTCTTTCTTGGGATATTACCCAATAATTTGTTTTTCTGTTTTTATGCAGGTCTATTATTTCATCAAATGCTGCTTGTATTTCTTCTGTATTGTCATCAAAAGAGGAGAGTGGGTAGTTGTTTTTATCAATGAAAAAATGGCTTGCTATTGTAGATTGACGTTTATCTTTGGTTGATAAATTGGTAAAGGTTGGATTTTCAAAATTAAACAAGTTTTCCTGTAACCAAGTTGTGCCTGTTTTACCATAGCCAATATGGATTAAGATATTGTCAAGAGCTGTCGTTTTCATTTTTTTGTCAACCATTATTTACTGCTATAGCTATATAAACCATTTGAATATTTTTCTAAAGGAGCTAATTCTTCTATCGCTACTGTAGACACAATCACGTAATTTTTATCTTTGGTTTTGGCCAATTGAGCGGCAATAAATGCTGCTTTGTTTTCTTGGTCGCCCAACCTTTCAAATACCATGGCTTTGCTTTTGTACATCAAATACCATGGCGTACACATAAATTGTTCATGGATCAATTGATGCGCGGGGTTGTTGATAAATAAATTGGTGCTATGTGATTTTTGCATTTGTTCCAAGATGAAATTATTCCTTAATTTGGTTTCATGATATACATGTTCCTTGTATAAAATTCCTCCATACACCATTGGTAATAAGAGCAACGTATACCATGGCAAATTTGGTTTTATTTTGGTCGATAGGTACAGTGCCAAACCAAAACTGATAAAGTAAATGTTATGGTTGTGTACTATAAACAAGTAGGGGAGACAAAGCACAAGCAAAGTAAAACCTATCATAAAAGGAAGCAAACTTTGAAATAATTTTTCCCTTGTAACTTTGTTGACACATAGCAATGCAAGGCTTATCGCGCTTGTTTCAATCGCTAATTTAATGAGCCATTTTATGCTGACTTTCAAGGCTGTAAGGCCATTGAGGCTGTATAGCCAGGTATAACTTAAGCCATGCTTGAAAAAGGTAATCGGAGCCGCTTGTTTTCTGCCGATTGCTTTGGTGCTTGGCAATACTTCTTGATTTTTGGAGAGGAGGTAAATGTATAATAACCAGCAAGCAATGGTCATGACAACTGCCATAAGAAGTAGCCAACTGGTTTTGCTGCGTTTTTTTTGAAATAAATGCAGACAAAAATAGCCTCCTACAAATACCAAGAAATACCAGCTGCTCAATGTGCCTACCATGGCCGTAATGACCAGCCAAGTATATTGTTTTAGGGTGTCGAAATACAAGGTTGCGATTATGAATAAGAAAACCATACTGTCCCCAAAAATCAAATCGAGGTAAGTTAAGCGAAAAGGAATAAGACAAAAGATGATGGCCAGTAGCAGCGATTGTTTGGCTTCAATTTTTAAAGTTTCTAGGTATTTAAGAAATAAGATATCCGTTCCTATTTTGATAAGTACCATGCATATTCGGGCAGATAAAATGGAATTTACACCCAATTTAAACCATAAAGCCAATAACCAATAAAATAGGGGAGGCCAATTTAAATATTTGGTAAAACCGCCGTTGGCTTTGAATCCGGGTAATAGGTGATGAAAACTGAAGGGGTTTTCTGCAATGGTATCTGCAATCACTAAACCCACACTGCTGATTTTTAAATCGGAATTGTAGTGAATATCAGGATGAAAACACAATAGCGCACTTACGATTGAAACCAGGAAGGTAAGCAAGTAAGCATAATTATAGGGTATGTTTTCTTTTAAAATCAATAGGATTGCCTAATATTGTGTTTGTATCAACAATAATAATGAAAATATCTGTAATAATGCCTGCTCATCGGGCAGATTCTCTGTTTGAACGAAGTGTGAAATCGATTTTGATGTCGGATTATGCAGATGTTGAATTAATTATTGTCGCCGATGGAAATGCGCCTTTACCAGTGTTTGGGAAAGTTAACATCATAGCACTCGATCAGGTTTATGGGCCTGCCCATGCCCGAAATATTGGGGCTCAATATGCCAGCGGTGAAGTACTGTATTTCACCGATGCTGATGTTGAAATTCAAAGAGATACCCTAACAAAGGTTGCGCAGTTTTTTGCGGGTGCTGAAAATGTGGCCATGATAGGTTCCTACGACGATGCACCCGACCATCAATCCTATGTTTCAAAATTCAAAAATTTAAGTCATCATTTTGTACACCAAACCGCTGATGAAATCACCAATACTTTTTGGGGGGCTTGTGGTGCCGTAAGCAAAGCGGTATTTGAAGAAGTGGGTGGTTTTGATGCACAAAAATACAACCGACCTTGTATTGAAGATATTGAATTGGGCTACCGAATTACAGCAAAAGGATATCTTATCAAAATAGTAAAAGACATTCAGGTAAAACATTTGAAAAAATGGACCTTGTATTCTTTCCTTAAAACTGATTTGGTCGATAGGGCCATTCCTTGGACGCATTTATTGGCCGAATACAAAAACTTAACACATACCAATTTAAATTTGAGTCGTAAAAATAAAATCTCCGCGGCCTTGACTTGCCTCTTTTATGGATCCTTATTTTTCCCTGCTTTATTGTTATTGAGCCTTGGTTTCTTAGGGGTATTCTCTTATGTAAACCTGAATTTGATCGTTTTTTTTAAACGATATGGTTGGTTATTTACAATCGTATCCGTGTTTTTATTAACACTTCATTATTGCGTTGCGGTGATGGGATTTGTTTGGGCGAAAATT
>JBEAZU010000151.1:0-5696 GCA_041169945.1 Bacteroidota bacterium | reverse complement strand
TAATTCAATCTAAATTGATTCATGAAAGAGCCTTAGGGTTACTTGCTATGGATATTTCTTATTTTTCTGATGGAAATATTAACTCTCAAGAATTATATCAATCTTCCCCTTTTCGAGTTTCCTATGAGATTAAAAACGCCGGTATTTATGACAATAAAATTAGTGTAAAAATACTAGACAATCAATCATTTATACTTGGCTATGAGTCTAGAGGTGATTATGTTGAGCAAAAATATAATTTTGGGCAAGCGATAGAAAATAATGATTTTAAATTTGTTTTATTTCTAAATAAGTTTGTCAACAATGCAGAAGGTGACTATTCTTTTATAATTAACAGTAGTGATGCATTGTTAGGTTATATCGCTAAAAACTTAGCGGTTACAGTTATCAACTCTTCTGCCTATACCATTCAAATTTCATTTAAAGATTTTAATGGAAATAAATCAATGGATGTCGTGAAGGCAATAGATTCTGTTTATTTGATTGAATCTTTACAAAGAAAATTTAAAGCCCAAGAACAAACCATTAATTTCTTGAATGAACAATTGGGTGTTACTGAAAAGAATTTAGGGGAATATGAAAATAAATTAGAGAATTTTACAAGAGTCAATAAAACGACAAGTATTTCAGGTGAAGTCGGGCGTGTGTTGGCTCATGGAGAAGAACTGAAAACGCAGTTGTCTCAGGCAAAAATTCAAATGTCGGTTTTAGACCAATTAAAGGCTTTGATGCTTAAAAATGAAAGCGTTAAACAGCACCTCCCATCTTTGTCTGCTTTGCCTGATGCGCAAATTTCCAATGGAATTCTTCAACTCAATAAATTACAACAAGACAAAGAGAAGTTATTGGCCACGAGTAAATCAACCACTTTTGCTGCCAAAAACAAAGATATTGAAATTGAAAATGTCAAAAATGCTTTGTTAGAATTGATTCTTCAAAACAAAAAATTGCTTTACGAGGCCATTGTTGGATTTAATAATAAAATTATTGAGGAAGAAAATACCTTTTATCAGTTGCCTTCCAAAGAAACCGAACTTACCAGATTAAAACGTTTCTATAGTTTATATGAGAAGTTTTATTTAATGCTTATTGATAAAAAAGCAGAATATGGTATGATTAAAGCGGGTGCTGTAGCTGAATTTGTGGTCTTAGCACAACCTATGATTGCAAAAATGCCTATTTCTCCTAAAAAAACCACGGCTTATCTGATTGGTGGTGGTATAGGTTTTGCGCTAGGCTTGTTTTTGGTTTTTTTCAAATATTTATCTCATAATACCATCAATAATGTTGGTGAGTTAGAAAAGGCTACCATTGCCCCTGTTTTAGGGTTTGTGCCTGTGTTTGGGAAAGCTATGGATGTGTCTAGGCTTGTGGTCGATAAAAACCCTAAATCACCTGTGATAGAGGCATTGAGGTCTATTCGAACCAATTTAGAGTTTTTGTCATCGGATAAAAGTAAGCAGTTGATTTCTGTTACCTCCACTATCAGTGGTGAGGGTAAAACATTTGTGGCCATCAATTTGGGTGGGGTAATTGCTTTTTCTGGCACAAAAGTTTGTATCATAGATATGGATATGCGTAAGCCTAAAATCAATGTTGGTTTCGGCGTGGATAACGACAAAGGAATGAGTACGGTCTTAATTGGTAAACATAGGGTGGAAGATTGTATTCATCGTTCTACCATTGATACCCTTGATTTTATTACTTCTGGTCCAACCCCTCCCAATCCTTCTGAGTTAATTTTAAAACCTGAATTTGATGAGGTTATGAACTATCTTAAATCAAGGTACGATATCATTATCATAGATACTCCTCCTGTAGGACTTGTTACAGATGGGATTTTAGTGATGAGAAAAGTGGATTTGCCTATTTATGTGGTAAGGGCTGAATACTCTAAAAAAGGATTTGAAAAAAATATCAATAAATTGGTGCGTAAGCATGGTTTTAAAAATTTGTCTGTTATTTTGAATGCCTTTAATAATATGCTTGGCAGTTATGGGTATGGATACCAATATGGCTATGGCTATGGCTATGGCTATTATGGTGAAAATGAAAAAGAAGAAGAAACCTTCTTTTCTAAAATTGTGGATTTCTTTAGACGAAAAAAATAATGGGCTTTTTTCAACATATTTTTGGTTCCAAAATAATAGAAGACCACGTTTTAGTGGATATGCATTCGCATATACTTCCAGGTATAGATGATGGTTCTCAAAATGTTTTTGAGTCTATGGAGATGATTAAGTATTTAGCCGATAAAGGCAAAAAAAAATTGATCATGACTCCTCACATCATGCATGGCGTTTATAATAATAATTTTGAAATTGTTAATACCGTTTTAGCTAATCTTACATTGGAAGTCACTCGCCAAGGGGTTGATATTCAGTTGGAAGCGGCCGCTGAATACTATTTGGATGAGGCTTTTGTTGAAAAACTTGAAAAAGAAGAGCCTTTATTATGTTTTGGAGATAAGAAATATGTATTGTTCGAAACTTCCTATATGAACAGTTCTCCTTTGTATAACAATGCCGTATTTTTAATGAAATCACAGGGGTATATGCCTGTGCTTGCGCATCCTGAAAGGTATTTGTATGCCTATGCTAATTTTGAAACCTATGTAAATTTGTTAGAAAGAGGCGTATTGTTTCAACTAAATACCAATTCTCTCACGGGCTATTATTCTACGCATGCCCAAAAAATGGCTGAAAAGTTAATTGACCACGGCATGGTTCATTTTATAGGTACCGATACCCATAAAATTAAACATTTGCACAACCTAGAAAAAGTTAGTCGATTGAAATATTTCAAAAAGTTGATGGATTTGCCTTTGTTAAATAATACCTTACTTTAGCGATAAACATGGTTTTTCTCACTGGTATTACTGGACTTGTTGGCGGTTTTATAGCGGATATTTTAAGCAAAAATGGCTACCAAATCAAAGCTTTGGTTAGGAATGTTGCGGATTGTAACGTCGATTATCCCAATACCACCTTTGTGGAAGGCGATCTATTAGACCCTCTTTTATTAAATGATGCCATTGCTGGTTGTGAATATGTTATCCATTGTGCGGCATTGATATCCTTTTCTACAAATAAAATTAATGAAATGATGTTGGTCAATATTGAAGGCACTAAAAATGTAGTGAATGCCGCTATTGCCAATCAAGTTACCAAGTTTATTCACTTAAGTTCTATCGCTGCCTTGGGTAGGGATCCTAAAATGATTTGCATCAATGAAAATTCTTCATGGGTGGAAACGGAATATGCGACCAATTATGCGAAATCAAAATATCTTGCGGAATTAGAAGTTTGGCGTGGTATTGAAGAGGGTTTAAATGCCATTATTCTAAATCCTTCAGTGGTGTTAGGTGTTGGCAATTGGAATAAAAGTAGTAGTAAACTTTTTAAATATGTATTTGAAGAAAAGCCTTTTTATACCAAAGGCAATATGAGTGTGGTTGATGTAAGAGATGTTGCTGCCATTGCCTTGAAAGCATTAAGGAGTACAATCGTAAATCAACGGTATATTGTGTCGAACGATTCAATAACGTATCAAAATTTTTTTAATGCTTTGGCTGTTCGTTTTCATAAAAAAGCACCTTCAATTTTGGTTAGCCCTTGGATGGCTGCCTTGGCTTGGCGTTTTGAATGGCTTAAGGCCTTGTTTACACAAAAAGAACCATTGGTGACCAAAGAAACGGCCCATCAATCGCGCACTACTTTTGTGTATGTAAATGATAAAGTAAAACAAGATTTTGACCATGTTTTTATTCCATTAGCAGATACCTTAGACTGGGCTTGTAAGGCTTATCTTGTTAAATAATTTTTTTATTATTTGATTAAAACTTTAATTGAAGTAAATTTATATCGTTTTATATAATAGCGATCAATGCCAAAACCTCACAATGATTCAGAAGAAAGAAAACAATTGGTGAAACAATATGAAAATATGTTGCTCAACAATGATTTTTATTTTTTTGATTTGAATGCATTGGAGGAAATTATAGATTATTATGGCGAAAATGCCTTGTTTGATGCTGCGCTAAAAGCTTGTGCATTTGCCATGAAACAATTTCCTCATGCAGGGGAATTCAAAGTTTCAAAAGCGCAGATCCTTGCCAATATTGGTCATGTAGAGGAGGCTTTGCTCTTGTTAGAGGAGGCCCAAACTTACCAACCCAATAATACGGATTTACTTTTTGTGAAAGCTATTGTATTGGCTCAATCTGGTCAATACCAATTGGCTATTGATGTTTTGAGATCTGTAGAAGAGGTGTTTTATGACAAAGATATTTTCTATTTTCAAGTGGGCATCACTTATCAAATGTGGGGAAAATTTGACCTTGCCATTGAGCAATATAAAAAAGTGATTGAGATAAATAGAAGTCATGAAGAGGCTTTATATGAATTGGCCTTTTGTCTTGACATTACTGACCAATTAGAAAATAGTGTAACTTATTATGAGCAATTCATCGATCAAGATCCCTATTCTCATGATGCATGGTATAATTTAGGGATTATCTACAATAAACTTGGCTTGTACGAAAAAGCAATTCAGGCCTATGAATATGCCGTAGCCATCAAAGACGATTTCATGTCGGCCCATTATAATATGGGCAATACTTACTTTAACATGGAGCAATACCTCGATGCACTTACTTGTTATAAAGTAGCGGAAGCAAATGAAGAGGCCAATGCTGAAACCACTTGTAGTATTGCGGCATGTTTTGAAAAATTAAAACAATACGATAAAGCCATTAAATGCTACAGAGAAGCGATAAAATTAGATAGTTTTTATGATGAGGCTTGGTTTGGTGTAGGTGTTTGTTTACATTGTCAACTCAAATCATATGAAGCAATTCACTTTTTTAAAAAAGCGGTAGACTTAAATGAATTAAATGCCGATTATTGGCAAGCACTTGCTGAGGTTGAATATGCTGTTGGGAATACCATTTCTGCTATTGAAGCCTACGAGCAAGCCTGTAATCTCAATCCTTTTCATGCCAATTCTTGGATTAAATACTCTTTAATTTATTTTGATTTGGGAGAATTTGAGAAGGCATTGGAGATGATAAAGCTTGGTATTGAGGAGATTCCAGACAATGGATTGCTTTATTACCATGCAGTAGTTTATTTAATTAATGCAGGATTTTATAAAGAAGCATTTAATTATCTAGAAAATGCGTTATTTTTGGATTTCCAAAACCATACAATCTTGTTTGATTTCTTTAAAGACCTCGAAATACAAAAAGCAATCTTTAAGATAATTGAACAGTTCAGAAATTAAGACACTATGAATTTCAAATTAAACAACATTCCAGAAAGAGCATTGAAACCTAGAGAACAAGGTTATACAATGGCTATGGACAAAGGCTTAAGCGTAAGAGAAGCAGAAGATTTCATGAGCATTGCTAGTGATTTTGTTGATATTGTTAAACTTGGCTGGGGTACTTCTTTTGTTACCAAAACCCTTAGAGAAAAACTTGCGGTTTATAAAGAAGCTGGAATTCCTGTTTATTTTGGTGGTACTTTATTTGAAGCTTTCATTGTCCGTGGTCAATTTGATGACTATCGTAAAATGTTAGACGAATTTGATTTGCAATATGCGGAGGTGTCAGATGGTTCCATTGAAATTGACCACGACATCAAATGCGAATATATTAGAAAACTTTCTTCTCAAGTTACTGTGCTTTCAGAAGT
>JBEAZU010000150.1:0-4332 GCA_041169945.1 Bacteroidota bacterium | reverse complement strand
TACATATATTGATCATTTTTCATATTTAGGTTCTTTAAGTGCAACTGATAAAATAGTAGTAAAATTTAGATACACAGGTATGGGGGAAGCATTTAAATTAATTTCTGGGACAAATATTATCGTTAAAAAACTGTAGTAACTAACAATGAAATACATCCTAATCCTATTCACCTTTTTAGGTTTCACAACCTTTGGTTTAGCTCAATCAAAAACTGCCCATATCAATTATAGTCAGTTGGTGTTGTTGATGCCCGAAACCAAAGCGGCAGGGGAAGCTTTAGAGGCTTTTACCCAAAACTATAAAACAGAATTGGCTAAGCTTGAGGGGCAATACAAAACAAAAGTGGACGCGTTAAAAAAAGAAGAACAAACGCTTTTGCCCACCATTATTGAACTTCGTCAAAAGGAAATTAAAGATTTAGAAGCTTCTTATGCTAAATTAAATGAAGCGGCTAAAAAAGAAATTAACGATAAAGACAATGCGCTATTTGTACCCATATTTGAAAAAGCTAAAACTGCTGTAACGGCAATAGCCAAAGAAAAAGGGTACGATTATGTAATTGATAGCAGCAAAGGGCAATATGTATACATGAATCCTAAAGATAATATACTTGAATTGGCGAAAAAGAAATTAGGTCTTTAAGCCAATTGAAATCAATTATCCTTAATCATTTATTAAAACAATTAACATGACTCATTTAAAAATAAACATAGGTGTATTACTCCTCTTAGCTTTAAGCTTAGTAGGGTATGCACAAGAGTCCAGCAACGCTGCCGGTGGTGACGCCAGCAGCGCAGACGGAACGGTTAATTTTTCGATTGGGCAAGATTTTTATACCTATGATGATGGTGGCATCAATGGATCAATATCCGAAGGGGTACAACAAACCTACGATGATTCCAAAGCGCCTGCTACATTGGTATACAATCCTGCTCAAATGTCGATAAATTATGCTAACCTGGGCAATTCTGGCAATCCTAGTCTTGACAATGGCGGCGAAGTTGTTGTATTCTCTTTTGTTGGCACGACGCCTGAGGGCATTAGTATTGATCCTTTTACGGGTGTCATTACGTTTGCCAACACGCTACAAGTAGGGGTGTATCCCTTAATGATTAAGGCGACCAATTCCAAAGGGAGCGTGAAAGCGCCTTTTGAATTATCCGTATTAGGCTTAAAACCTAGTAACCTTGCCTACACGCCAAATGTAATTGTGACCGATTTTAGAACTGAAGTAGCCAGTGTGAACCCTACAGTGAATATGGGTGGATTGCCTGTTACTTATACATTGCTAGGAACGGTACCCACAGGCATTAGTATAAATGCAAATACAGGTGTCATTACCTCAAGCAGTAAAACCGTAGAGGGTATTTACAATTTAATTGTAAAAGCCAGCAATGAGGTAGGGTCTGAAACAACGTCCTTTATCATTACGGTAGTGGGACCTGCCATTATTCCGCAAGGTTTTTCTCCTAATGGGGATGGTGAAAATGATGTATTCCAATTGGTTGGACTCGAAAATGGGCCTTATAAACTCAGTATCTTTAACCGTTGGGGAAATATCGTTTTTGAAAAAGAAAATTACCAAAACGATTGGGGCGGAGAAACCAATAAATCGTATGCATTGGTAGAGGCAGATGGCTTATTGGCTGATGCCACTTACTATTACATCATAGAAAGTGTTAACGATAAAACCAAAGTTGGCTATGTATATATCAATAGATCCAACCAAAACAAATAAGCTTTTCTATTATGAAATATATATATCAATTATCTAGCTTTCTGTTGCTTAGCTGTTTGGCAAATTTTGCTATTGCTCAAACAGAGCCCATGTACACCCAATACCGATTCAATGCCATGGTCGTCAATCCTGCACAAGCAGGCGCTCAAAACCAAATTGATGCTTCATTCTTAAACCGATGGCAATGGGTAGGGGTACCAGGTGCACCCAAAACGTTGTCATTTTCATTGAATGCCCCCATCAAAGAAAACTTTGGGTTCGGGCTTACCTTTGTAAATGACTTGGCTGGTCCTGTTCAAAATACCAACGTAGGGATGAATGGCGCTTACCATTTGCCGATTTCAAAAAAGTTTATTTTTGCCTTGGGCTTAAATGGCATGGTTTCCAACACGAGCGTTGACTTAAACAACCTTACCACCATCAGTAAGACGGATGATAATTTCCAACAAAATCTTACGACAGGTTTTAATTTTAACACCGGTTGGGGTTTGTTGTTGTATTCAAAAGCGGCGTATATCGGGGTTTCTGAACCTCGTATTTTCAAGTATGGTTTCTTAAATGCGAACAATAACAAGGTGAATTATGCCAATCACTTTTTCGTGTATGGTGGTTATAACAAAACCATCAACGAAAAAATTGAATTAAGGCCAAGTGCCATGGTTCGTTTGGCTCAAGATGCGCCAATCTCTGTGGATATTAACCTGGTAACTTGTTTGTACAAAACCTTAGACCTTGGGTTTACCTATCATCATACTTCAGCGCTAGGTTTTATTATTGGGTATGAACACAATGATAAAATATATGTCGGCTATGCGTATGATTTACCAATCAATACCATCAACAAGGGAACTTATCAAACCCATGAAATTGCGTTGAGATTTAAAATAAAAGATGCTTACAAAAAAATCAGTAATCCTAGGTACTTTAATTAAACCCAAGCCTTATTTCAATGAAAAATAAATATAGTTATGTGGCTGGTTTAATTTTAGCAACATCTAGTATTGCCATTGCCCAACAAAATTTTGTTACGGATCTCAAAGAGGTAAAAGTTACTCCTGCGTGTTTCAATAGCGAATTTGACGATTATGGTCCACAAATGGTGGGCGGTAAATTGCATTTTATTTCGGCTAGAAGTTCATCCAAGAGAAAATTTCATGACCAACATTCCGACAGCAATGCGGAGTTGTTTCACGAAATTTATGAGGTAGACTCTTGTAAAGCCATTAGTCATCGTTTAAATACCCGATTTAATGATGGGCCTATTTATGAATCCCAAAATGGAAAAATGCTTTTTGTGTCTAGAAACATCAAAGGCGAAAAAGGCAATTTCAAATTAGGCTTATTTTATACCAGCAAAACAGAATCAGGGGCTTGGGGAGAGGTGATTGCCATGCCTTTTAACAATGCTAAATATTCGGTAATGCATCCTTTTTTTGATGAAGCAAAAGGGGTATTGTATTTCTCTACAGACATGGCTGGTGGCCAAGGTGGTTTTGATATTTATGCCTCAGCCAAAACTGCTGATGGTTGGGCATTTCCTAAAAAAGTAGATATTGATATCAATTCAACCAACAATGAAGGCTTTCCATTTATATACGATGCTAACCTATATTACTCTTCTAACAAAGAAGGAGGCTTGGGTGGTATGGATATTTATAGGTATGACTTTCTTACAAAAGAAAGCCTAAATATGGGCGAAGGCATTAATTCCAAGGGAGACGATCTAGGGATTTGTTTTGTTGCAACAGGAAAAGGATATTTAAGTTCTAATAGAAACGGTGGACTTTTCAATGATGATATTTTTGAATTTAGTTTTTCAAAAATTATCCCTGTAGCAAAACCTACCCCAGTGGTATTTACCCTTTCCATCATGGATAGCAAATCTTCATTGCTGATTGACAGTGTATCTACAACATTAGCTGTTGTTTCAAAAGGAATGACCACAACTTTGCAAGGCCTTTCTAACAAAGGTTTGGTAAGCTTGCCTACCTTTGAGCTGCGAAAAAATGATTCGGCTACTTTTGACATTACTTTAGCCAAAAAAGGCTACTTAAATAAAACGATTACCATTCAACGTCAATGGATAACAAGTGATACCTTTAACTTGAATAAGTTTTTGTTGGATTTGAATATTAGTTTAGAAAAACTTGATTTGGGTGAAAATTTGGCTGTTTTATTGAAGTTGAATCCTATCTATTTCGAATCTAAATCGGCCAAAATTACAGCTGTAGCCGCCGTAGAATTAGACAAAATTGTAACCGTTTTGGTAGATAATCCCTCCATGGTCATTTCACTGATGTCTTTTTGTGATGCAAGAGGAAAGGATATGGATAACATGTTTTTGTCTGAAGCAAGAGCCAAATCATGTGCCGAATATGTGATTGCCAAATCCAACATAGCGCCTGAAAGGGTGCATTACAAAGGGTACGGCGAAACTAGATTACTAAATGCTTGTGCCAATGGGGTGCCTTGTACACCTGAAGAACATGCCATCAACCGCAGAACTGAATTTGTAATCTTGAAAATGTAAAGGTGTATTGCCTGTAATAAAAGCTTGGTTGGAATACTTTTATCGTATTTCAACCAAGCTTTT
>JBEAZU010000149.1:0-7991 GCA_041169945.1 Bacteroidota bacterium | reverse complement strand
GGTAAATTATCCTTTTTAGCCAATCAAGAAATTTCTTTAGAAGGCTTTAATGGTTTGCAAACTTATGCTATTGCTACAACAAAAATCGATGCCAATGGGAATTTTAAACTTGCTTATGCCAGCACCGATATGGGTATGGGCTATTTAGGGTCTTGCTGAAAAACTCAATTACCAATTAATCTTTACTTTTTCCTAATATTTGTCAATTCCCCCTTGATGAAAAATTAACCAACAAAAATCAAGACTCCGCCACGGCGGACATTTGTATAAAAAATGCTACGAATTTGCGCTATTACGCTGAAACAACCTCGTTCCCAAATTTGTTGAAAACACAAAATAATCGTGTGGCTCAAACAATGTTTTGTTTTTAACCGCTTTCCCGAGAAAATCGGGATCACGCATTTTTTATAAGGCCCAATGCAAGACAATTCAAAGATTGCGCATGATTTGCTTGCATTTTACACGCTATTTTTAATTATAATTTGCTTATTTTTAAATTGTTAATGGTTTTTCAGCAGGCCCTAAATAGTTGTCAACAAAATCATTTTAATGTATTTCATTGAATATTGCTTTGATTGCTCTGTAATTTAAATTTCCCTTCCTCATATTTAGTATATTTTGAATTTGCCCATGTTTTCTTCTTTTCATTTTATGGTAGGACGCAAGGAATTCAATGTTGTATTAACAAAAATATAATGACGCTTGTACATTTTAATGTTTTTTCTCTTGTAAGCAAATATTGTAAGAAATGGTTTTATATAAACCAACTTGTTGGCTATCATAAATGGTTTTATCTATTGCCCACAAGGATATACTACCACAAGGGTATGAATTGGCAATAGTTGCAATATTGAAAGGCGTTCCAGGTAATGTCGGCGTATTTGTGGTGCCATTTTCACTGCCTGTTCCCCACGTATTTTCCAATCCCCAAGATGAAATATGTTGGTCTTGCACAAAATAATGTCCTGTAATGACATCTCCTTTGGTATAATGCGTACAATCGTCTTCATCGTCAACCTGAAGTTTAATATCAGGGTAGGTATTGTCCATTTGAATTGTTTTGGAAAATACACCAGCGATGGCATCTATTTCTATTTCAATTTGAAATTTATCATCGGTACCAGGATTGAATCGGGCCAAGATGTTTAAGGTGTTTTTTTCATGTGCCAAGTAGGGGTAATATCCTTCACTATCAGTATTTTGGTTTGTATATTGCACCCATGGCGCATACGGTAAAAATCCTACGACTGTAAATTGATTCGTGGCATAAGCAAAAGTACCCTTTGATACATTGATGATTTTAATGCGGTATTTATAGCCAGGGAAAGAAGGACCATTCACAACGATTACTCCTCCAAATGGTGCTTCGCTAGGGACTTGAAGCCCATTGTAAGCAAAGGATGCTTCTGCGCTTGTTAATCCTGTGATGTCATTGATATGAGCTATATCGACACCCCCTATGATATTAAATAGAGGAACCACTTCCCCAGGGAATAAAGATATTCCTGGCTTTAATTGTATATGCGCCTCTTTTCTATTCCCATAAAATTCTAATTTGTCAGGATTGGAAATGGAAGGGGGAATGTTCCAAGACAGGACACCTCTAATTTTGATGATATTCGGACTGTGGCAATTTTTTTTATGATAAGTGGTCGTTAAGGGAAGTGATACTTGATAGTATAATGCTTCTCCCATTAAATCGATATCATGCACGTTTAAGGTTAAGGTATTTAAATATTGCCATGAACAGTCATCATTCCAATCAATCCAAAATGCAATATATTCTTTGCTACCGGCATGACATAAATCACCGCTATAGCCATTTTCTTTTTTTATTTTAATCGTTGCAACAATGCTTTCTGTGTTATAATCTAAACCAATACATGCCAATTCTTCATAATCGATGTTGGCAATTGTTTTATCAACAGGAATCGTAGTGCCAATTTGATCTATAATGGGATTGATCTCTATTTCAAGGTCAGACAACAAGGCTTTGTCCATCATGGTAATGGTAGAAGATGGGTATTTGACCATGTTATAAATTTCTTTATAGGCAAATCTTGAGGCCGGTACTTTTAGGTGGGTATATTTTTGGGATAAAATAGAGAGATTTGTATGGCGTGCCGGTTCCATTAATTGCTTGATATTGATCCCTGTAATTTCGGCCAATTGTTGGCTTGATAAATGAGGGGAGGACAAGGCCAAGGATAAATAGCTGGATAAATCAATGGCTTTTGGAAACGGAAATTTCCAAAAGGGTTTTAATTGGATATCACCATCCATCACATTCCCCCATACTGGTTTCCAATTGGGTGAAGAGCTTGGAGGGACTAAATTCCAAGATAATACAGCTCTTAAGGTTGGAATTATTGGACTTTCGCAAGAGGATACTTTGGTGGTTTTCCTTTTAAGTGTCGCCACATATTTAAGGGGGAATATTGTTTTGCCCGAACAGTCTTCTCGTGCGGGAATATCATGTACATTTACGGCAACGCTTCCTTGGTCAATAAAACCCAGTCCATCATGAAAATCTAAATAAAATCGAATATATTCCAATGAGCCTGCGGTGCATAAACCACCTCCATAACCATGAGGTTTTTTGATAGTAAAGCTTGCTTCCAAGAGGCTTGTGTCAGGGTTGTAGCCTACACAGCTGAGTTGTTCAAAAGTAGTGTCTGTAATTAATTTGAAATTTTCTTTCCATTTACTGCCCGAAATGTTTCCAAAATAATTAGGGTTTTTCGCAATCATATACTGAAAATGAGTTCGCTCATAAGGTATATTAAAGTTTAAAATACTGTTTTCTGCTTTCATTACAGTTAAAAATTGTATTACTGCCTACTCTCTTTATTGGGATTTTTGGCTTTCTCCACTACACTTAAATGTTAAAAACTTTCCGATACTTAATTTTGTCTTCCCTATGAAGAATTAATTAATGGTATAGGCTTTGTTTTTGCTCAATGATAAAAAAAAGTATTTCTAAATAATTTCGTTTTTTTACTTTTAACGTATTGTCAAAAATAGATAAATCTATACCAATTTTATATGATGAATATTGGTATTCAAAATGATTTTTATCCTCCTAAATGCGGAAATAATCAGGTGTTTAATACCTTCTGAAGGTAATATAAGTCGCCATAATCAATGAAAATCTGGCCATTTTATACGCTATCCAATTGAGGATATTGTTTAAAAGGCTATTTCTGGCGGCTAGGGTAGTGCTCGTTATTGGTTCACATTGTTCTATGAGCATTACTAGGTGTTGTTTAAATAATATTGAAAAATTGGGTTCCTCTACTTCCATATTCATTTCAATACTTCCATAAGAACTCAAGTGATTGAGGTTAAAAGAGCCTATTGTTGACCATGCATTGTCAATCATGGCTGCTTTCCCATGTAATATGGATTGGTTCCATTCATACAATTCTATATGGTCCTGCAGCAGTGATTTATATAAGAAACTAGTTGCTCTTTGAACTAAGGGGACATCAGAGATGCCTGAAAGGAGGAGCTTTACGGTTACACCTCGTTTTGAAGCTTCACGCAAAGCATTAGCAATTTTTCTCCCAGGTAAAAAATAGCCGCCTACAATTATAATTTCTTGATTTGCTTCTTTTATAGCTTTTAAATAGGCTTTCCCAATTTCATTTTTTTGTTTTAACCAATCATTTTGAATGACCTTTATTTTTAAAACATCACCTGTGTTTGTACTGAAATCTGTTTTTGAGCTTTGAAGTCTTTGCTTTTTATGGTAAATTTTTTGACATATCAGATGCGTTTTTTGACCAATGGCAGCATCTTTTACTAAAATAGCAAAATCACACCAAGGGGGTTGTTGGGAAGTTCCTTGGTATTTATCCGCAATGTTGATGCCTCCAATCAAACTGATGTACTGGTCTATGACCACTATTTTATGGTGTAATCTCCTTCCAATGTACAAGCTGTTTTTAGAGAAAAATGGGGAGAAAAAACGAATGTTTATCCCATTGGATGAAAGATGAGCAATAAATGCCTTGCTTAAACTCGAAGAGCCATAGGCGTCAACCAATGCATATACGTTTACATTTCTCTTGACTGCAGCGATGAGTGCTTGTGCTATTGTATTGCCAATGTTATCATTTTCAAAGATATACATTTGAATATGGATTTCTTCTTTTGCTTCATGAATAAACAACTGCAATTGGTTAAAATAATCTTCTCCACTTTTTAAAATGGAAATAGGCCCGCTTTTATCATTGTCAATACTTCCTTTGCTAAACATTATAAATGATACTGGTGGATAATTGTGGGCAATTTATTGAATTAATGGTCAATCTTTGGTTTTAATTTCTCGACATCAGCAACTTGATACTTTGAAATTTTTAGGGGATAATTAAGTCGAGATGCTACTATACTTGTTTAAGGCTTCATTGATCTGTATAAATTCTATGATGTTAGTCGCATCAATGGTTCCAATAAGTTTGTTTTGATCTAGTACAGGCATTAAAATAATATTGCTTTGCTGCGATTGTTGAAATGCATTTTCTAAAGTAGATTCAGCCTGTAATGTTACAAATTTTTTATTCATAATGTTTTGAATGATTTCTTTTTGGCCAAATTTTTCTAACGCAATAATAATGTCGGCCCTATTTAAAGTACCTACGGCAATGTCGTTCTGGATGACTAGAAATGTTTCATATTGACTGTTCAATAGTAATTCAATGGCTTTTTCGATACTTGCATTAGCGTCTATGGATTGGTAATTTTTCATGATAGCATCTCTTACGGTATATCCATGTAGCCTAGATTGAATCATGACATAATCTGATTCTATTTGTGCAGCGATAAAAATAAATAGCCCAATCAATACCAATATAGGATTCGAAAAAAAACCGACCAAAATAAACCCAATCGCCAATAGTTGTCCTATTGAAGAGGCGATATGGGTTGCCGTAGTTCTTTTTAAAAAAAATGCCAAAGAAGCTCTTAAAATACGGCCTCCGTCCATTGGAAATGCAGGCAATAAATTGAAAATAGCCAAGTAAATATTTGCGATTAAAAAATGGTGTGCAAAGTTATGACTATTGATACTTGTCGTAATTTCTTGGGTAATATCTGTTGTTGGACGGTTTATAAACAAGCTGGTAATGAGCGCAAGTGATATGTTTACAACTGGTCCCGCAATGGCTATGAACAATTCTTCTAAAGGTTGTTCTGAAATTTTTTCAACCCTAGCTATTCCTCCTATAGGTAAAATGGTAATATTCATTGTTTTAATTTGAAATTTTTTTGCCATCAAGGCATGTCCAAATTCGTGTAAAACAACCGCGATAAATATACTAAGGATAAAAATTATCGCCCAAACGATTTGCTGAAAATTTTCTCCCTTCTGATAATGGCTATAGACGATGTATGCAATTAATATGGCAAAAGTCCAATGGATGAAAATACCAATGCCTGCGACTTTACCTATTTTGAAGGAACCACTCATGGGTTGTATATATTAAGAATTGAAAAATATTGAAAATCATTTTTAAACACCATGATTGATGCGTGTTTTTTTAAATTATTTTAAAGGACTACCTGATCGTAATTCTGATCTATTCTTGTATGGGTTATTGTGCCAAGCAAGCATTAATTAAAGTGAATACATAATACAGGTGGTATTGTCTATTGTTATTTTTTGCGAATATTTATTGTGACTTAATGGCTAGGGCTTTTATTTTCTTAAAATGAGCAAGGGCGTATTGGTATTAAAGGTTAATTCAGCTGTTTTGCTTGATAGAAATAGGCGTTCAAACCAACTTCTGTTTTGTTTGGTAAACAAGATTAACAATGAAGGTTTTGATTTGAGGAGGTCTTGTTGTAACTGATCTGCAAGTGGTGTTTCTATTTCTAACTGTTTAAATATGAATTTTATGTCTTTACTTTTGAATGTTTGACTGATGTTTTTTATCCTTTGTTGGTTGTCTTCTAAATGTAGCGCATAGTGGTAATGGATTACTTTTGTTTTTGCTGCAAATGAAGCCGCTATTTTTTTTACTTTATTTAATTCTGCTGTTAAGTTTGTTAAATCTGAAGCATACCATAGGGTAGTAATGGGTTTATGTTTGTAGTTGGAAGGTACAATAATTATTGGAATTGGAGAGGAGCTAATTAAGGCAGTAGCATTTGTGCCTACTATTTTTTTAAATTGACTAGTTCCGCCAGCGCTCATACAAATGAATCTTGCTTTGATGGCTTTGGCAAAAGTCAAAATACATTTATGGGCAAGGGTGCCAATTTCTACCTCGCAAGTATAATGGAGCTCACTCATTTTGTTTTTTAGCATTAATTCCCTAACCATATGGTCTAATGCTTTTTTTAGCCGTTCAATTTCCATTGTTTTGTAATTTTCAAAATGAGATTGACTCCATATCGTCGGCTTTGCTATTGACGCCATGTGGTAAAATACCAAGCTACATTGGAGTTGTTGGGCCAATTGAAAACCAAATAAAATGCCGCCTCTGGCATTTACGGAAAAGTCGGTTGTGACCAAAATTTTGTCCATAATTAAAAATTGAAATGTTGTTAAAAATTATTCGATGCAAAAATAATGGATGTTATATGTTAAAATTATGAATAAAGTTTTGTTCATTGATGATACTTGTCATTATTTGTTTCAATGGCTCTTCTAAAAGATAAGTTGCTGTATACTATCTTGTTTTAGTCATTATATGTGTTGATAAACATTTTTTTAAAACTTGATTTGAATCATTTTATATCTTTCATTTAACCTCAATCTTTGTTGTAAATATTTACGTTATGACACAGAAAAACATTTTTAACTTGATTGCCTTGGGTTTTTTAGCTTGGTTGATTCCTTTTGCTATTTCATGTCTTTTTTTTAAACCTGGGGGCGAATTGATGATTGCGCATGATTTGTTTAAATCTATCATGATTGTGACCGGCAGTTTGAGTGGTTGTTTTTTGCTTTATCGGTATTTTAAATCCATCACCATTGATTTTATCAAACAGGGTATTATGGTTGGGGTGTCGTGGTTTGCGATGAGTCTGCTTTTTGATGCCTTGGTATTAATTCCCTTGATGAAAGTATCATTTGACCAATATTTTCAATCAATAGGTTTAGGGTATCTTGTGATTCCCATCATTAGCATCACCTTGGGTTTCATGCTTCATCAAAAAGTGCAAATAGCATAGTTTAAATCTTAGGTTTATTGGCCCATTATTTTATTGCCGTATTTATGGTCGTAGTGGCAAGGTTATGCCAAAAGGTGCGAAGGTATTCGTGCCACCATTTTTTTGACGAACATTTTTTGGCGACACGAATACTTAATTAAATAACAACTTGATTAACAATATTGAGGCAAATTAGGGCGATTTAGTTTCAACGCTAAATATAAACTAAATCAGTACAGTGGAATAGGGTAGCTTTATTTAACTATTCACTGTACCCCTTTTTGCCTTTTTAATGTTGCTACATCACAATGGTGACCACCACGGTGGAGGCGGCTAAACCTTTCACAAATTGTTCTCCATTGGTAAGGTCTAAGTTTAAGTTTAATTCTTTTAAAATAGCTTCATCGTTGATGTCAACCCCATTTTTTTCTAGGGTTTCCAATAGGCTCGATAAAAATTTTGCTCTTGCAGCAGTACTGGTTTTAAGTCTGTTACCAAGCGCTTTGAGGTTTTTTGAATTTGGCATTGTATAAAAAATTAAAGATAGTGCCTACTTCTTTTTTTAAGTGTCATTTCAGCTTATTCACACTGTTAAGCAAAATACGTCGTATTACTGCTCAATGATTGACAAGGTCTTTGCTAGTCCTAACCTGTTTACTAAAAAGGATAACAAATTGTCGACTTTACCTGCTTCGTATTGGTCAAAAAAACTTTTTATTTTGGGCGTTAGGGTTTTGTCGGAAAACAATTGGTGACATAAACTACAGGGGCCAACCGCTGCATTACCACTTGGTAGTTCTAGGTATAACAATGGGTCGTGTTGTTGAATAATT
>JBEAZU010000148.1:0-6715 GCA_041169945.1 Bacteroidota bacterium | reverse complement strand
CCAAAATCATTATGCTAGCATGGAATTATTTTATAGAACTTTAGGAGAAGGACAACCCGTTATTATTTTACACGGATTAATGGGCTCGTCTGACAATTGGCTAACGGTAAGTAAACCATTATCGGAGCAATACAAAATTTACTTGGTTGACCAAAGAAACCATGGCAGAAGCCCCTGGGATGACACTATGAATTATGACGTGATGGCCAATGATTTATGGACATTTATAAAACAACATCACATTGAAAAGCCAATCATTATTGGCCACTCGATGGGTGGAAAAGTGGCCATGAAATTTGCGACCGAACATCCTGATGTAATTGCTAAACTCATCGTCGTGGATATTGCACCCCGCTATTACCCTCCACATCATCAAGATGTTTTGAAAGGACTGCATGCGATAAATTTGGAAAATTTACAAAACAGAACAGAAGCAGATCAAATTTTAGCGACAGCAATAGATTCTCCTGATGTACGACAATTTTTACTAAAAAATTTATACCGAAATGAGGAAAACAAGTTTGCCTGGAGAATAAATTTAGCCGTCATCGACCAACAAATTGACCATATTGGCGAAGCCTTACAAGAGGATGCCCATTATGACAAACCAAGCTTATTTATTGCAGGTGCTTTATCAGACTATATCACGACTGCTGACATCTCCATGATTCAGTCAATTTTTACTAACAGTAAAATCGTGACTATTGACCATGCAAACCATTGGGTGCAAGCCACGCAGCCCATTGCTTTTTTAGCACAAGTAAGCGCATTTATCGACCAAAAATAAATACAGCAATATTTTGCAAAAAACACATTACTCAAAATATAATTTCAAAACATACACTATTATCAAATCTTTATTTTGATTACAATAAATTATTAAGAATAAATTTTATTTTTAATAATTCTCTTATATTTTTGTCATTCAATGCAAAGTAAAATTATCAATCCAACTTATATTTAATTCATAATGGCTTTATTATTCACTTCAGAATCAGTATCAGAAGGGCATCCTGACAAAGTTGCCGATCAAATTTCAGATGCCGTATTAGATGCAATGTTATCACAAGATCCTCATTCTCGTGTTGCTTGTGAAACATTGGTTACCACAGGTCTAGTAGTGTTGGCAGGTGAAATCACCTCAAAAGCAACCATCGACTACCAAGAGGTGGTAAGAAAAACCATTGAAAAAATCGGTTATACAAAGGCTGAATACATGTTTGAAGCCAATTCTTGCGGTATTATCAATGCCGTACACGCACAATCTCCTGACATCGCTCAAGGTGTTAATGAAGGTGAAGGCACAGACAAAGAACAAGGTGCTGGTGACCAAGGGATGATGTTTGGCTATGCGTCTACAGAAACCCCTGAGTATATGCCAATGGCGCTTGCATTCTCTCATCGTTTGGTAAAAAAGATGTCTGAAATCAGAAAAGAAGGCAAAATCATGACTTATCTTCGTCCTGATACCAAATCTCAAGTAACCATTGAATACGACGAATCTGGCAAAGCAAAACGTGTAGATACGATTGTGGTATCTACCCAACATGATGATTTTGTAAAACCTAGCAATACAAGCAAAGAAGCTAAAATTACGGCTGACAATGCCATGCTAGAGGTCATTAAAAAAGATATCTTAGCAAATGTAGTTTCAGCCGTAATTCCAGCTGAATTATTAGACAGTAACACCAAATATTTCATCAACCCTACTGGTGTTTTTGTAATTGGCGGTCCTCATGGCGATAGTGGTTTAACAGGAAGAAAAATCATTGTAGACACCTACGGCGGAAAAGGAGCCCATGGTGGTGGTGCCTTTTCTGGTAAAGACCCTTCAAAAGTAGATCGTTCTGCTGCCTATGCTGCGCGTCATATTGCTAAAAACCTTGTCGCTTCAGGTGTTGCTGCAGAGGTGTTGGTACAAGTAGCCTATGCTATCGGTATCGCAAAACCTGTATCAGTAAACGTAAACACTTATGGTACGGCTAAAATAGCTTTATCTGATGTTCAAATTGCTGAAGTGGTAGACCAATTGTTTGATTTAAGACCTAAAGCAGTAGTAGACAGATTTGGCCTTAAAAACCCTATTTATTCTGAAACAGCGGCTTACGGACACGTTGGTAGAGAATCATACGAAAAAGAAGTGCCTGTAAACTATGTTACCATTAAAGAAGAAAATGGCGTAACCACAGAAACTCGTAAAGCAGAAATGAAGAAAGTAGTATTCTTTGGTTGGGAACGTTTAGATTACGTTGATCAATTGAAAAAAGCTTTCAACATATAAGCGTTGTAATAGTAATACCCAAAAATAAGGGGCTCCCAATATGGAAAGCCCCTTATTTTTTGCCTTCTGCAAAATATCAATGTAAATATTCGATGGTATTTTCTTTTAAATATCCCATCAAATGTTCTACCGAATTATTTAAAGCGCCAACCAAAGTGGCTTGAAAATCAAAAAAAGCAACCGAATCTCTACCTTTAATCAATAATTGCAATAATTCTTTTTGGTCTTTTCGTCTAATAATTTTGACTTGGTAAGTCACCACACAATATTCGGTACTACCACCGCCACCACCATAGGGTCCTCCACCACCATGGAAAACATATTCATTTGAAATATCAATTTTATAAACCAATACAATATACGCTTCAGAAAGGCCCGACAAATAGTTCAGCTTTTTGATTGTAAACGATGAATCGGCCGCTAAAAAAGGATTCAGTAAAAATTTAGACGCTAAAGAATCAGCATTTTTGGCAATAATGGAAGGGAAAGTCAATTGTAATTGTTCACTAACTTCATTGGTTAATTCTTTTGCCAATTGACTACCAGTGCCAAATCGTTTTTCAAAAGCCTTGTTAAATTCAGTCACATTAATGCGATCATCAATCATTACCCTTACGGAGCTTTTTCGCAAAGAATCAATATGGTAATCGGGTGATATATAATTTGGCGTCACAAATTGTTGCATGCAGGATGCCAAACACAAATTCAAACTTATAAAAAAACAAATACGAACACTAACCATACACTTCATTATCAAACAATTAACATTTTAAACAACATAGGCAATTAAGAAACCAATAAGTCTTCAATATAGCAAATTAATCTAACGACTCAACCCTGCTATTTTAAATTATGCTTTGAGATTCAAGCCCATAGGTTCCTTATCGTTATGCCGATTGAACCTTTTTATGATTTTAATCATGAAGACATAATTTGATTGTATTTCTGCCTGAATAAGTATACATTTACCACATGAAATTAGCAACTGCTATATTAGCCCTATTTTTTTTAATGACGGGATTAATCCCAAGGGCAGATTATGCAGAATTATCTAAATTACCCACTTTACTTTCCCACTACGACTTTCATGTAGCCAATGAAGACAAAACAATGTCTTTTTTAACATTTTTACATCTTCATTACAATGATAAAAGCCATGGTGAAGACGACAGAAATCATGATGACCTACCTTTTCACCACCATGAACAATGTGCTGGGGGCATCTTAATATCAACCATTAGTACTTTGTATTTTTCATTTATCAACAATACTCAAATAGATTTCTTTTTTCAATTTTCACATACCAATGTATTTTTGAGCGCCTATTTTGGCAGCATTTGGCAACCACCCTGTATCGTTTAAATTCAAAACGACAGTCTTCCTTCTTCAGTAAACAAGTAAATTCAATTGAAGCTCGTTTATTTTATTGCTTAGCCTTTCGCTATCCAAAGCAATAAAATAAGTCAATATTTACTTTCGTTCAAAATGCAATCATCACCAAGAAAAGACATCAACGCTTGTGCGATAAACGATTGCTTTATCTCATTCAAAACCTTATCTATTAAAAATATTAATACATAAATCCGTGGATAAAATCATTCATTTCTCTATACACAACAAACTTGTAATCGGTTTATGTGTACTAGGTCTCATTGCTTGGGGTATATTTTCACTCAGCAAATTACCCATTGACGCGGTTCCTGACATCACCAACAACCAAGTACAAGTCATCACTGTTAGCCCTTCTTTGTCTGCACAAGAACTTGAAAGACTCATTACATTTCCAATCGAAATTGCGGTTGCCAATATCCCTGGCATTCAAGAAGTACGATCAATTTCTCGTTTTGGCTTATCGGTAGTCACCATTGTATTTAACGACCAAGTGGATGTTTACTGGGCAAGACAGCAAGTAACAGAGCACATGACTGAAGTGCAAAACAACATTCCCAAAGGAATAGGTACCCCACAATTAGCTCCAGTAACGACAGGCTTAGGTGAAATATACCAATACACCATACGACCAGCCAAAGGGTTTGAAAAAAAATATGATGCCACCGCCTTAAGAACCATTCAAGACTGGATTGTACGACGTCAATTAATGACCACCCCTGGTGTGGCAGAAGTCAGTAGTTTTGGAGGTTTTTTAAAACAATATGAGATTGCTATTGATCCCATTCAGCTCAAAAGTTATAACATCAGCATCAGTGATTTATTTACCGCTTTAGAAAAAAACAATCAAAACACCGGAGGATCTTACATCGACAAAAAACCAAATGCCTATTTTATACGCTCTGAAGGATTAGTTGGCTCTCTTGCTGATATCGAAAAAATAGTCGTTAAAATCAGTGACAACGGCCAACCCATCGTGATCAAAAACATCGCGGAAGTGAGGCTTGGCCATGCCGTACGATACGGCGCAATGACCTACAATGGCGAAGAAGAAGTCGTGGGAGCCATTGTCATGATGCTAAAAAACGAAAACTCATCTAAAGTAATCAAGGCTGTAAAAAACCGAATTGAGCTCATAAAAAAAACGTTACCAGAGGGTATTATCATAGAGCCATTTCTTGACCGCACAAAATTGGTTGACCAGGCCATTGGCACCGTTTCCAAAAACTTAATTGAAGGAGCATTAATTGTAATTTTTGTGTTAGTGGTCATGCTAGGTAATTTTAGGGCAGGACTAGTAGTAGCATCGGTTATTCCATTGGCCATGTTGTTTGCCATTTCCTTGATGAATGTATTTGGTGTATCAGGTAACCTTATGAGTTTAGGGGCCATTGATTTTGGTTTAATCGTAGATGGTGCTGTAATTATAGTAGAAGCCACCATGCACCACATTGTTTCAGGAAGAATGGGAAAATCGTATGAAATGACACAAGCAGAAATGAATGAAGAAGTGTATGTGTCTGCCACCAAAATCAGAAGCGCGGCCACTTTTGGAGAAATTATAATCTTAATCGTATACCTCCCTATTTTAGCCTTATCAGGAGTAGAAGGAAAAATGTTTACTCCGATGGCCCAAACAGTAATCTTTGCCATTTTGGGTGCATTCATACTTTCATTAACGTATGTCCCAATGGCTTCTGCCCTATTTTTAAACAAAAAAATTGCTTTAAAAGCCAGTTTTTCAGACAAGATGATGGCTAAAATACAACAATATTACAGCCCCATAATTGAACAAACACTGAAGCATCCCATCACTATTGTAAGTACCGTTTTGGTATTTTTTGCTTTAAGTATCGTACTTTTCAGCACCATGGGAGGAGAATTTTTACCACAATTAGATGAAGGAGATTTTGCGGTGGAAACAAGGGTAATGACCGGAAGTTCTCTATCAGAAACCATTGATGCGTCCTTAAAATCAGGCAAATTATTAATGAAAAATTTTCCGGAAATAAAAAAGGTGGTAGCCAAAATAGGGAGTTCTGAAATACCGACAGACCCTATGCCCGTTGAAGCTTGCGATTTGATGATTATTTTAAAAGACAAAGACGAATGGGTAAGCGCTAGCAGCAAAGAAGAATTGGCTGAAAAAATGAGTAAAGTATTGGAAGATATACCAGGCGTAAGCTACAGCTTTCAACAACCTATACAAATGAGATTCAATGAATTAATGACTGGCGCTCGTCAAGATGTAGTCATTAAAGTATATGGAGAAGATTTGGATGAATTAAGTAAACAAGCCAACAAAATCGGTAAACTCATTCACAAAGTAAAAGGATTAGAAGACCTTTATGTAGAAAAAATAACGGGCTTACCACAAATTGAGATTCGTTTTGATAGAAGTAAAATAGCCCAATTTGGATTAAACATAAGCGACATCAATGATGCCATTCAAACTGCCTTTTCGGGGAAAGTGGCAGGTTTGGTATTTGAAGGTGAAAAAAGATTTGAAATGGTGGTGCGACTCAAAGAAGAAAACAGGAAAGAGCTGGCAGATGTTCAACACTTATTTATCACCAGTGCTACTGGCCAACAAATTCCACTCAACCAAGTAGCAGAAGTGAGTTTCAAAAACGGCCCAAATCAAATTCAAAGAGACGATACCAAACGTAGAATTATTGTTGGATTTAATGTTAGAAATAGAGATGTGGAAAGTATTGTTACGGAAGTAAAAAATAAAATTGAAACAAGCATGAAATTACCTGTAGGTTATAGTGTTACCTATGGAGGAAGTTTTGAAAATTTACAAGAAGCCAAAAACAGGTTAATGATTGCCGTTCCTATTGCGCTATTATTAATATTTGTACTGCTGTATTTCACTTTCCATTCTGTAAAACAAAGCATATTAATTTTATCTGCGATTCCACTTTCAGCAATTGGAGGTATTGTCGCCCTTTGGATGAGAGGAATGCCCTTCAGTATCTCTGCCGGGGTAGGTTTCATTGCCCTTTTTGGCGTGGCCGTACTCAATGGCATTGTGCTAATTTC
>JBEAZU010000147.1:0-4435 GCA_041169945.1 Bacteroidota bacterium | reverse complement strand
GACACTTCAGAAAGTCTGTCTAGCTTAACCAATACCTATATCAAAGATTGGCAAGCCCAAAAAGTTGAGTCTTCCTTTATTTATACAGGTTTTCCAACTTTAGACGCCTTAACAGGAGGTTTTTGCTTGGGCGATTTTATTGTGGTGGCAGCACGTCCTGGCATGGGCAAAACGCAATTGATGGTTGACCTTACGCTACGGTTTTCAAGAGCAGGGTTTCCGGTGCATTATTTCACTTTTGATTTATCTAAAAAAGGGCTCACCGATAGGTTTATAGCCTGTGAATCTGGTATTGCGCTACATCAGGTTATTCATCACCAATTAAACGAAGAAGAAGCCTCTAAAATATGGGCCTGCGACAAATCACTTTCCGAAACGCTTGTTGGCATCAGCGAGGATATACAACAATCCCTAACGGGTTTTATAGCGCTCTGTGTTGATTTGGTGACCAATAAAGGCATCAAGGTAATCGTGATTGATTACCTGCAATTGTTGTCCACTTTTAGGTTCAAAAACAATAGAGAGCAACAAATTGCATTGATCACGCGTGAGCTAAAAAAGATGGCCAGGGCGCACAAGGTATGCGTGATTGCAACTAGCCAATTGAGCCGAAGTGTGGAGACAAGAGGAGGGGATAAGCGCCCTATGCTTTCCGATTTGAGAGAAAGTGGTGCCATAGAACAAGATGCGGACAAAGTATTGTTTTTATATCGTCCTGAATACTACCAAATCACGGAAGATGAGTATGGCAATAGCACCATTGGACAAATGGAAGTGATTGTCGCTAAAAATAAAACGGGCATTACCAGTACAGCTAATTTGATGGTGAATGCGCATTTTACCTCATTCAGTGATGGTGGAGGTATTTATGACATTACTTTGCCAGCCGATAGGCTAAGCGAAATTTAAAAAATAGGCCGTTGCTTAAGTTATGAGTCATTGTTAATCGACTTGAGGTTGTGTTCCTGCAACCCGTCTCCCAATGGAGATAAATTACTTGATTTTGAGCAGTTTCGCTTCGCTACACTACTCCAAATCAAGTACATAATTGATGATAATTGGCAACGGCCTTATTTTAGTAAATATTGACAACAAACATTTTTGTTGTAGACCATAAGCCACTATTTTACCTTTATCTACCATGAAAAACACACCTAAAACTATTGGTGCAAAGGCTAAAACGCTTTTAGGCTTTCACGCTTTTGCGAATGTTATTAAATATTTGCAACTTCCTGTGGCCACATTTCAACAGCAAATTAACCATCCCGATTATTCTGCTTTTAAAATTACAAAGAAAAAGGGCGGATTTAGGGAAATTTTTGCGCCCAATATTGAATTGAAATTTATTCAAACCTTGTTGAATGAATTGTTTCAGGCCTACTATTATTCCATTAAACCATCAGTAGTGAATGGCTTCGTTATTAACCCTTTAAGGGATGCGCCTTCCTGTAATATATTAGCCAATGCCAGTCCTCATGTGGGTAAAAAATATGTCCTGAATCTAGATTTAAAAGATTTTTTCCCTTCTATATCAGCCAAGCGAATACAAGATTTATTGCTGTCGCCTGTTTTTAACTATGAGCAACACTTGGCAACAGCCATGACTTTGTTGTTGACTTATAAAGGGCAATTGCCAATTGGGGCACCAAGTTCGCCTGTAATGTCTAATTTTATTTGTTTGCCGCTGGATGAGGCCTTGATGGCTTTTGCCCATGAAAACCAATTGGTATATACCAGGTATGCCGATGATTTAACCTTTTCATCGGATAGTTTGATACATGAAACACAAATTGAGGCCTTGATAAAATGCATTCAGGACAATGATTTTCAGGTGAATTTTAAAAAAGTAAGGTTGGCTTCATCGGGTTCAAAACAAACCGTTACAGGACTTACCGTGAATGAGAAGCCCAATGTTGACCGAAAACTGTTGAAGAAAATTCGGGCGATGCTACATGATTTAAGCACCCATGGTTTGTTAAAAGCGAGTACGCATCATTTCAAAGCCAAGCAATCGGTTTCAGAAGGTTCTCAGCACAAGTTTTTGAATAGGCTAGAAGGGTATATCAATTTTGTAGGACAAATTAGGGGTAAAGAGGATGCGTTGTACCACCGGTTTATGACAGATTTTAGAACACAGGTAGTATTGATGAGGTCAATAATATGAATAATATACTTGAATTATTGGTATATAATCTATTGAATAAAAGTAGTTTATATGTAAGTAGTTTCATGATTACTACCACTGAAAGTTCCTTTATCTTTAGAAACGTAAAGTTTTTTTTGATACCGGAAGTTTTGATCAAAGACAAAGAAGAAATTGGTTTAATAAGGGTGTATACCTACTATGCAGAGGCCATAAATGGCAGCCATCTTAACCTGCTTAAGCATTTTGAAGTGAGGGTGTTTGCAGGCGAAACCATCAAGATAAAGAACCACGAAAACTACAGCAACTCTCTCAAAACGCCTCGGGTTGACGAAAATGGCTACATCACTTGTGAGGCTCCTCAATTTCCATCTGAGTTTTTTAAACAGCTAGAGACCATGTTGATCAAACAGCAAATCCCTTTGGAGGTGTATAGGGGGGAGGAATAAAAGGTGGCCTAAGACATGGTTTTGTAATTGCAATAGCGATTTAAAACGTAACATATAGTTTTGTTAGGCCTCATGGTAGGGCAACAAAGAAAAAATTAAACGGACAACCAAAGAAATAAAATATGGCAATTTGGAAAACATACAGAATAGCGGACATCATCACCGAAATTTCGGACGAGAAATTTGTGTTACCCGTTATTCAACGACCTCTTGTTTGGACAGAAGACAAAATGGAATTACTTTTTGACACACTGCTTAAAGGCGACAGTTTTGGCGGTGTTATGGTTATTGAAGAGGAGAAGGACACTAAACCATTATTTAATTACAGACCGTTCACAAAAGATGGCGATATAATCGCTTCAAGACAAGTTGACAAACTTACCCAACTTCAAAATTTTGTAATTGACGGACAGCAACGACTTCAATCATTTTTCATTGGCTTAAAGGGTAGCATCAATGGCAAGGTGCTGTACTTTGACCTATACAGCGACTTCCATACGGAGTTTGAATTTAAGTTTGAAAATGACACCCTTAAATTGCCAAAACAATCCAAAGACAACGCTGACAGAGCAATACCGGCACATCATTGGTATTTGGCAAGTGGACTTTTGAAAAGACTGAAAGACACAAACGATGAAGACCAAGTAGCATCAGAAATTATTTCGGCTCAATCAATTACAGACGACACAAAGAAAACTCACATCACCAAAAACGTAAAAGCATTTTACAAGAATGTAATTACAGCGGAAACCCTTGGAATATCAAAAGTTGTAATCAATAAATCACATAACGAAACAGCAAACAGACAAAGAATTGTTGAGCTATTTAGACGACTTAATGACGGGGGAACAAAGTTATCTTCCTTTGATTTAGTTGCATCAATCTTGAAAGGCTTTGCTTGGGAAATGGAAGGTTTCCTCAGAGAGACATTAGAAAACTATGAAGCAATTGGTTTATCGCAGGACAACTTAATTAAGTTGATTTTCATCCTTCAAGACAATCACAATAAAGAAATGGCATCAATTGATGGTGGAGATGCTGACTTTGCCATTAATAATGCTGAGAGAATTAAATGCACTTTAAAAGCATTAAAGGATTTCTTAGTTCACGCTAAAATCTATGACTACTATAAAGACGGCAATCGTTCATTTATCCCTTTGTTTTTTATAGCTTACCACATTTACCACAAGCAAATTGACAACAATGCTGTTACAGCATATTTTGACAATTATGATGCAGGTAACGCAGATTTTCCAAAAATGAAAAAGTGGTTATTTCATTCATTGGTAAACGGAGTTTTTAGAAGTAAAGGTGCAGGTTGGATCCCATACAAGACAGGTATCAAAAAAATACTTGATGAAATTAAAAAACACAAAGACGCAGATTTTCCAATTGACAATCTTTTCCAAGTTTATACAAATCAACCAATCACATTTACAACATCCTACGAAACAACTAATTTAGACCAGTTGGACAGTTCTTTTGTTTATTATCTAATGTATGACCAAGCCAAAACAATCAGGACAAATGATATTGACCATATAATGCCAAAATCAATTTTGGAACGTTTAAAATACGACTGGGCAAAAATTAACAGCATAAAAAACTTTCAACTCATTGACTACAGAACAAACAGAGGAGTAAAAAATGGAAAAGAATTTGCAGTTTGGATTAACACTCCTCAATACGTAGCAAACAAAGCAGCATTTGTAAAACTACACTTAATTCCAACAGACGAGACTTTGTGGACAGAGGATAAATTTGAAGAATTTACAGAAAAACGAGCCGAACAAATATTGACAAAGCTGACAAAATACACCGCGTGAAAGAATAGCGAAGGCAT
>JBEAZU010000146.1:0-4747 GCA_041169945.1 Bacteroidota bacterium | reverse complement strand
CTGATTGCCGTATAAATGCGTTGGTGTGCTTCTTTGTAAAAACTTTCAGGTTTTAAAATATCAATCACCGTAGTAAGCGCATCTTTCTCTATCATCAAGGCTCCTAAAACGACCTCCTCTATGTCTGTGGCCTGAGGAGGAACCTTGCCTAATCCTTTAATAACATCGGGGAATGCGCCCCTTGTGCGGTTGGTCGCTGTTTTGGTATTGTATTTTGGAGATTCCATGTCACAAAGATAAGCCTTACTTCTTAATACTTATTCACAGGTTATGCACATTTTAAATTTATACAGCTTTCATAGATGTGCCTAATCAGCAAGGCCCTAGAAGGGTCTACAAATGCATAAACATGGGTAAAAATCATAAAGAATAAAGACAAGTTCTACCGCTTTAAAAGTAAAAAAATATCGAACAAGCGCAACAATATCCATTCAAACAAAAGCACAAACTTAGCTAAAAGTCCCTATTTAAAATCCTCAAATAAATGAATGCATTCAGCATTTTCAGGGGAAAATAACTTAAGTTTGTAAGCCAATGATTATTCAAAACTAGCCAAGCCTTGAGCCAAGAAAAAAACAAATTGCATCCAAGAAACAAGCATCGATTAGGGTATGATTTTGCGCAATTATGTATAGCCAATCCTGCGCTTGCTAGCCATGTTTTTGTCAATCAATACCAAAACGAGACCATTGATTTTAGCCTCCCTGAAGCCGTAAAAGCCTTAAACAAAGCTTTACTCCTGCATTTTTACAAACTTAGTTACTGGGACATTCCGGCCCAATACCTTTGCCCTCCAATTCCAGGCCGAGCCGATTACATCCATTACATGGCCGATCTTTTGGCGGAAAACCACCAAGGAATTGTCCCCAAAGGAAGCAACGTCAAAGTACTTGATATTGGAGTGGGTGCAAATTGCGTGTACCCGATTATAGGTCATCGTGAATATGGCTGGCATTTTGTGGGGACCGATATCAATGCAACCGCAATCGCTTCGGCCAACATGATTGTACAAAAAAACCAGTCACTGCTAGAAGCAATAGAGATTAGATTACAAACCAGTGAGACTGCTATATTTGAGGGCATCATTCAAGCGGGTGAAAAATTTTCATTTACAATGTGTAACCCTCCTTTTCATGCTTCCGCAGCAGCAGCAATGGAAGGTTCCAATAGAAAATGGAAAAACCTAGGCATAAAAAAAGAGAAGCAAACTGTTTTGAATTTTGGTGGTCAACAGGCAGAATTATGGTGCAAAGGAGGAGAATTGGCTTTTATTGAACACATGATTTTACAAAGTGCTCAATATGCAGATTGTTGTGAATGGTTTAGCAGCTTGGTCTCTAAACAAGAAAACCTTCCTTTGTTTTACCGAACCTTAAAAAAAGTAAAGGCCAGCCAAGTGAAAACAATCGAGATGGCACAAGGTCAAAAAACAAGTCGAATACTGGCTTGGCAATTTTAAGATAGTCATTATAAACAAAAAATGTACGATTCATCTCCTCAAGATTCACCGTACATCCCTGTTTTACCATCATGCTTCTGCCTTATTTTTTGGCAGGCAAATCAAATGCAATGGCTTCATGTGCAAAATTGCCACTATGAGATCCATCACAAAATGGTTTATTTTTTGACAATCCACAACGACAAAGTGATACCACTTCCCTGCCACCTAAATCATACGCATTACCACTTTTGTCTATAATTTCAAAATCACCTTCCACACGAAGAGATCCATTGTTGTTAATTACAATTTTAGTTGTAGCCATTATTTTGTTTGTTAATTTGAACACGAAGATAAGTAAATAATCAAGAACAGAAAGCACGATTGAGGATTGCTGCAGGGCAAACGCATTAAAATAATTGAATACATTGAAAACATAGATTTATAAATCCGTGAAAATTCGCCCAATCCGTATCATCTGCGTGCCATGTATTTATGCTTTTAAAGAAATAAAATTGAACACAGATGGAGCAGATTGTGCGGATAAACGCTGATGATGCTTCTTTGTATCGAAGGTATTAAGTACAAGGTATTAAATACAAAGTACAGGGTAGAAAGTAAAAAGTACAAAGTAGAAAGTACAAAGTAGAAAGTACAAGGTATTAAGTACAAAGAGTCAGCAAGCGCATTAAATAATTGAATACATTGAAAACATAGCCTTATAAATCCGTGAAAATTCGCCAAATCAGTATCATCTGCGTGCCATTTATTTATGCTTTTAAAGAAATAAATTGAACACAGATGGAGCAGATTGTGCGGATAAACGCTGATGATGCTTCTTTGTACCTTCTATTCATTCAACTAAAACCACCATTTAATGTATTCTGGGATTGCTGTTAGAATTTAGATTTTAAAATTCAGCATGCGGTACTTAAATCAAATACCGTAAAATTCACCAAGGCTATCGATTTCATGCTTAAAAAATCCACAGAAACAGTACTCAGTATACCCATAACTGCATTTTTAGTGCATGACAAATAATCCAACACTTTATTCTATTGTTTGAAAACGGACAACAATGTCTTAAAAAGTTTAAATCACCATGAATTCCTATTATATTTACCTATGAAAATAATTGTAATTGGTGGAGGAGCTGCTGGATTTTTTGGAGCAATCACCTGTAAAGCATTTGCCCCAGAGGATGAAGTCATTATATTAGAAAAAACAAACAAACTTCTTTCTAAAGTAAAAGTATCGGGCGGTGGCAGGTGCAATGTGACCAATGCTTGTTTCGAGAACCACGAATTATTGAAAAATTACCCTAGGGGCAATAAAGAATTAAGAAAGCCATTTCAAGTATTTTCAACCAAAGATACCATGACTTGGTTTCAGTCGAGAGGCGTAAAACTAAAGACCGAAGCCGATGGCAGGGTATTTCCTGTAAGCGACAATTCCGCGTCCATTGTCGACTGCTTACTCTCAGAAGCCGAAATGCTCGGGGTGAAAATTTGGCAAATGCAAAATGTAAAATCCATCGTACCTACTGATGAAGGATTTGCGATTGTCACCGACAGCGAAACGCCTATTATGGCAGACAAAGTACTGATTGCCACAGGAGGCGCCCCACAATTAAGTGGCTACAATTGGTTAAGCAAAACCCAACACACCATTATTACCCCACTTCCCTCTTTGTTTACGTTCAATAGTCCTGAAAATGAATTCAAAGATTTAATGGGCATTACCATTACGGATGCCTATGTACGCATTGCGGGCACCAATTTTAGTCAGACTGGCCCCTTACTCCTCACCCATTGGGGATTTAGTGGACCAGCAGTCTTAAAACTTTCTGCTTGGGCAGCTAGAGATTTGGCTGAAAAAGCCTATCAATTCAACATATTGGTCAACTGGATTGGCGAATCCTATACAGACATTACGTTGAGACAATATTTAGAAACCTACAAACTCGAAAACGCCAAAAAACTCATTCAATCTCACCAATTGTTTGGCTTAGCGTTAAGGCTATGGAAAAAACTTTGTACCCAAGCCGACATTTCAGAAACCTTACGATGGAGTGAAATCCATAAAAAGCAATACAATAAACTCATTGACAACTTGCTCATCAGCACCTTTGAAATCAAAGGCAAAACTACTTTTAAAGAAGAATTTGTGACTGCAGGAGGCATTAAATTGAGCGAAATCAACCTTGAAACCTTAGAAAGTAAATTACACAAAGGCTTGTATTTTGCAGGAGAAATCATGGACGTGGATGGCATCACGGGTGGTTTCAACTTTCAAAATGCCTGGACCAGTGGGTATTTAGCAGGCAAAAATATGGCAGGGTAATGATTCATTTTAAAAACTACATTTCAATCAATTTATTTTTAAACAATTAAAGCAAACCTTAAACCTGAAACAATGAAAAAAACATTTACCCTTACTTTTGCGCTAATAGGATTACTCATCAACCAAAGCATTGCCCAAAACCTTACTTGGGCCAAATCTATGGGCGGTAACAATTATGAAGAAGGCTATGACATCGCTGTTGACAAACAATTAAATGTGTATACAACAGGCTATTTTAGAAATACCGTAGATTTTGACCCAGGGGTTGGCGTTGCAAACCTAAGCTCTGCCGGAGGGTATGACATTTTCATCCAAAAACTAAATGCTTCAGGCGAATTAGTGTGGGCCAAATCAATTGGAGGTTTAAGCAACAACGATTTTGGCTATGCTATTGCAGTAGACAATGATGGCAATGTATATGCCACTGGCACCTTTTCAGAAACAGTAGATTTTAACCCAGGGGTTGGAGTAGATGAAATGACTGGTGGAAGTATGGCGGATATTTTCATCGTAAAATTAGACGTTTCAGGAAATTTTGTATGGGCAAAAATAATGGGAGGTTCACATACTGACATGGGAAAATCAATTGAAGTAGACAGCAAAGGCAATGTGTATACCACAGGGGCTTTTACAGGTACAGTCGATTTTGATCCAGGAATTCAAACCTACAACATGTATTCACAAGGGTACAGTGACTATCAGATTTATATTCAAAAACTTAATGCTTCAGGCAATTTTGTATGGGCAAAAAGTATGGGGGCCGAATCTGACGATATTGGTTCGTCTATTACCTTAGATAATTTTGGCAATATTTATAGTACAGGAAACTTCAAAAGCACCGCAGATTTTAACCCTGGTGACGCAACAACGAACCTCGTTGCCAATGGCAATGCTGATGTATATATCCAAAAACTTGATACTGCAGGCAATTTCATTTGGGCAAAATCATTTGGAAGTAAATTCAAC